>JAAYOP010000129.1 GCA_012520295.1 Clostridiales bacterium
GCAGATTAAAGAATAATTATGGGGATTACTGTTCCTTTCATTTGTTAACATCATTAATTTCAGCAAGCTTTTCTGAACAATTTCCCTTGTTATGAAACTTGCCAACGTTTACTTGACACATACAAAGGGCTGTATAATCTTGACAGTCCACTCTTTATGTGTTATGTTTCATTTAAGGTGTCTTGCGAAAGTGAGGTGCCTCATATATTTAAATGTGATAAATATATAAAAGAAAAACGTATAGTATAATGTATAATATGCAATAAAGGAGTTTACATAATGTCGAAATTTATGCTGGCGAGACGCGTATATGACAGCCTTGTCAAGCATCTCGAAGAGATTAAAAAGAGCAACGCGGAGATTGTGGAGCGGTACTACCCGTCCCAAACGCCTGAGAGAAGAGAATTTGAGGAATTCCTGGGAGAATACATTAAGAATATAGAAGAGCTGATAAATAACTCAAGCAGTTCCGACAGCGATGATTTTTCATTACCTATGAGCATCATGGGTTCCGCGGTTACTGTCCAGGATGTGGAAAGTGAAGAAATACACAAGTATCTCATAGTATTTCCCGAGGATTTCAAGCTGGAGGGGGATGATGTATCCCTGTTTTCTCCCCTTGGCAAAGGACTGATTCTAAAAAAAGTCGGAGACATCGCAGTGATAAGCGTACCGGCAGGAATAATAAGATACAAAATACTGTCTGTAGAGCTGGATATATAAGCTTTATCATAAAGGGCGAGGGCGGAAGAAGTGGAGGCTTCTTCCGCCCTCTGCTTTGTGCGCCCAAAGCAAAGGACAAGCTTGGCGGGGCGTCCCTTTGGGGTTTGGCAGCTATGCTTTCGAGTAGAAAATATTAAGGGCGTCATACAGAAAAACCGCGCAGCCCGGAGCTATTTTTTCGTAATACCCGTTGAAGCGTTCATCCTCCACATATATTCGGGCAAGCTCGATATGGGCCTCGGGGCTGTATACTCCCTCCGGCCAGCTGAAGCTGAGCCATTTTTTGTGCAGCCTGCATGCTTCCTGGGCTTTCTCGCCGGCAGGGTCTCCTTCCAGACAGGCGTCGCGAAGGGTGTTATTCAGCTCCCCGGTCAGTTTTTCCAAATATGCATACTGCTCCTTTGTCATGCCCATCAGCTTTGTGTTGGAAGCATTGACGAGGTCATCCCCATAACGCCGGCGGACTTCCTTGCCGTATTTTCTCTCATTCTCCTCTATAAGCTCTTTCTTGAACCCGGTGAGTTTTTCGGTATCTCTCATAATGATTTCTCCTTTCATGGAAGCAATGGTCTTCTGGACATTTTCGATTAGAAGCTCTAGCCGCTCCCGTCTTTTTTTCAGTTCAGCCAGGTGAGAGGTCAGGGCTTTCTCCCTGTCAAAATCCGGAGAGTCGAGAATGCGGCGGATTTCCCCAAGCTCCATTCCAAGCTCCCTGTAAAACAGGATTTGCTGAAGCTTATCCAGATGGTCGGTATTGTATATCCGGTAATTGTTTTTGCTGTTCCTTTCAGGTTTCAGCAGTCCTATCCCGGTCATAGTACCGCAGGGCCCTTTTACTTATACCGGCTATTTGTGAAAGGGAATTTATGCTGTATTCCATCTGTTTCTGTCTCCCTTCAAGCCTTATCATCTGCAGGATAAACCATTACGCAGCGTCAATGTCAATAGCTCTTTTCAATAATTGAAAATTATATGTGCAGGTCACGCCTTGAGAATGAGGCGATTCCAATAAAAAAGAGAATTAATCCCGTGATATAAAGGATTATAAATGAAATGCCGGCCCCGGGTTCTCCGGCAAGTATATTATCCGGATTGAATAATGTGAGGGGAGTGGCGTATTTGAGACTTTCCAGCTTATCGTCCACATTGGAGAGCATCTGGATGAGGATGAAGGCTATGGTGAGACCTGCTCCCACACCGTTTGATCTCTTCGTGTCATTGAATATGCAGGAGGCACAAAAGCACAGGCCGGACAGGAAAACATGCAGCCCCAGCAGACCTGTGTTGAGCATAATGAAGCGCGGGCAATCCAGTTGACCGGGAAACATAGCTTTGCTGAAGATAATGAGCAGAAGGGTGACGAATAAATTCAGCGCAATGACAGATAAGAGCAGGAAGACCGCCTGGGTGAGGGCTATCTTTACGCGCCCGTTGGGGGTTGCCAGAAGATATGCCATTGAGCCACTGTCCACATACCGGGCAATAAGTCTGTTAGCCAGGATGATTATAAAAACCAGAGGTAAAACCACCAGCAGAAAACCATAAAGGTAGTTTGAGAGAAAGCCGGTTAGGGTGACTGCGCCTGTATTGCCCATTCCGAAGGCATTGAATATTTCGGGCATGGTTTCAGATAAAGCTTTTATGCTGTCTCCAAATTCCGGGTCGAACATTATCACTATAACCGCGCAGTACATGGTCAGGACCGCGAGGATTATAAGCAGCAGTTTCCAATTTGCCTTAGCTTCACGTTTCAATAAGACCGGGCTGATCATTGCTCTTCACCTCCGTAGAACTGTAAAAAGAACTCCTCCAGCGTCTGTTTTCTCATATCCATATCCCGGACGGGATATGCTGCCAGTGCTTTAATAAAGCTATCCATATCACCGGAGACACTTGCCGTGACAACGCGCCCCCCCATGTGTTCGCCGCCCTGGGCCGCGGCAAAATCCGAGGCGGTTTTCTCCGTGTCGAAGGTGATGTAGAATATTCTGCTCTTGTTTTTTTGCAGCCGCTCCATACTGTCCACATCCACAATGCGGCCTTGCCGTATGATTACAATCCGGTCACAGGTGCGCTCCACTTCCTCAAACAGGTGAGAGGACATTAAAATTGTCTTTCCTTTGGCCTTTTCCTTTGAAATCAATTCAACAAATTTGTTCTGCATAAGCGGGTCAAGACCACTTGTAGGCTCGTCCAGAATAAGAATTTCAGAATCCTGCATAAACGCGCAGACAATGCCGACCTTTTGCTTCATGCCCTTGGACATTTTTTTTATTGTGCCCTCGGCATCCAGCTCAAAGAATTCCATGAGCTCCCTGGCCCGGTCAAGTTCTCTCATCCCCTTCATATTGGCGACAAATTTTATAAACTCGTTTCCGGTCATGTCCTCCATGAATGAGATCTCACCGGGCAGGTATCCCAGGGATTTTTGAATCTCGGAGGACTTTTTAAAGCAGTCCATGCCCTTAATTCTGACCGAGCCTTTATCCGGCCGGACAAAGCCCATGAGCTGGCGAATGGTTGTAGTTTTTCCGGCCCCGTTTGGACCCAGAAAGCCCACCACCTCACCTTTTTCCACATTAAAGGTTACGTCAAAAACGCCCTTGCCGCTTCCGTAGTCCTTGGTTATATGGGAGACCTCAATTATCCTCATACAAATATTCCTCCTTGTAGGCCATTTTCCTGAACATATCGGACCATTTTCTGTAATCTCTCATGAGTTCATCGGCATTGATATTGATACCCCGGTTTAATTTTTCACGCAGATAGCCGTCTGTCATCCATGTAAGCATTTTCATAATCTCACCGGGAGAGACTCCGGGTTTAAATTTTGACTGGTCTGTTTGATTATTAAGCAGGGAACTGTAAAACTCTGTTTTTTTGAGAATTTCCTTTTGCATATCCTCGGACACCGGTTCATCCTTTGAGTAAAAAGCCTTTGTCCAAAAGTCCATAATATAAGGCATTTTTAAAAACAGGGACATTTTTTTCTCCGCCGCGTAATCAAGTATTTCAAAAAAGTCACAAATCTTCATAAAATTATCGTCTATCACCCGTTGGTGGACAAGCTTTGTACAGTATTTGAAAAGAAAAAGGTAGAGCTCCTTTTTATTATGAAAGTAGTAAAACAGCAGTCCCTTGGAAATGCCTGCCTTGGCGGCAATATCATCAGTGGAGGCGCGCTTGTACTCGGATTTTGAGAATACCTCCAGAGCCGCATTAATGATACGAAGCTGCTTTTCTTTCGGCAGCTTAAAAAACCTGTTGTTCATAATCGGCTGCATTTTCACCTCCAAAATAATGGGATACATAAGACATCATTAAAAAAACTGTGGCCTGCTTCCCATTGACCAGTTTGGTCAATTTAATTATATTTCATTGACTGGTTTTTACAAGGCCCTATTGAAAATTATTCACTGGGCAAAAAAACCATATAAGCGGCGACTATACATTCATTGCCGCCGCTTATATGGTTTTTCATTGCTGCATTCAGTTTATTGCGTCCTTCATTGACTTGACATAATCGTATAAGTAACGCCCGGCATAGTCGCCATATTGTTCGATAATCTTCACTATCGCGCTGCCCACAATAACGCCGTCCGCCCCGGTTTTAATTATTTCCTTTGCCTGGGCCGGGGTGGCGATGCCAAAGCCGACAGCTGCCGGTATACCCGAAACGGCCCTGACTGATTTTATAATAGCTCCTATATCGGTGACAATCTCATTTCGTATCCCGGTTACGCCCATGGAGGATACAATGTATATGAAGCCCGAGGCGTCGAGCGCGATTTTTTGTATGCGCTCCTTTGATGTGGGGGCAATCATAGATATTATATCAACTCCAAAGCGCTCCGCTGTATCCCGCACCTCATCCTTTTCATCGAAGGGCAGGTCGGGCATAATAATGCCGTCCACACCCAGGGCCTGACACCGGGAGAAGAATTTCTCATATCCGTAGTTGTATACGGGGTTTACATAAGTGAGAAAAACCAGGGGCACATCGGTTTTTTGCCTTAAGGAAGCCACAAGCTCAAATACCCGGTGGGGAGTGGTACTTGAGGACAGGGCTCGGAGATTTGCCTCCTGTATTACGCTCCCCTCGGCCACCGGGTCTGAAAAGGGAATGCCAATCTCAATCAGGTCGGCTCCGCCCCTTGCCATTTCAAGAATAAACTCTTCAGTTTTTTGTATGGAGGGATCCCCTGCTGTGAGAAAGCCTATGAAGGCTTTTCCGTTTATAAAAGCATTTTCTATTCTACTCATTGATGTTTTCTCCTCTGTATCTGGCGATGGCGGCCACATCCTTGTCTCCGCGGCCTGACAGGCATATGATAATGATTTTGTCCCGCCCCATTTGGGGGGCAAGCTTCATCACATGGGCTACCGCGTGGGCGCTCTCGATGGCGCATATAATGCCCTCCGTCCTGGCCAGGTATTCAAAGGCCTCCACAGCCTCGTCGTCTGTGACGGCAACATAGTCGGCTCTACCCATATCGTGCAGATATGCGTGCTCCGGGCCTATTCCCGGATAGTCCAGGCCCGCCGATATGGAATAGACAGGGGCAATCTGGCCGTTTTCATCCTGACAAAAATATGACTTCATGCCATGAAATATGCCCGGTCTTCCAGTTGCTATTGTTGCCGCGTTTTCAACGGTGTCAATACCGCGTCCGGCGGCCTCGCAGCCTATGAGCCGGACTGATTTGTCCTCAATGAAGTCGTAGAAAATCCCCATTGCATTGCTTCCGCCGCCAACACAGGCTACAATCGCGTCCGGTAGCCTGCCCTCCGCCTGGAGTATCTGGCTTCTGGTCTCTCTGCCTATGACCCTCTGAAAGTCCCGGACTATCATCGGGAACGGATGAGGGCCCATGACAGAGCCGAATACATAGTGGGTATCGTGAACGCGGCCGGCCCATTCCCGCATAGCCTCGTTGACCGCATCCTTCAGCGTCCTGGTGCCGCTTGTCACAGCATGTACCCTGGCTCCCAACAGCTTCATCCGGTAGACATTCAAAGCCTGTCTCTTTGTGTCCTCTTCTCCCATAAAGATTTCACATTCCATATCAAGAAGGGCTGCCGCCGTAGCCGTTGCCACCCCATGCTGACCGGCGCCGGTTTCGGCTATTACCCGGGTTTTTCCCAGGTTTTTTGCCAGCAATACCTGGCCCAGGACGTTATTTATCTTGTGGGAGCCTGTGTGGTTCAGGTCCTCCCGTTTCAAATATATCTTCGCGCCACCAAGGTCGCGGCTCATCCTGTCTGCAAAATAGAGCAGGGAAGGGCGGCCTGCGTAACAGGCCAGAAGTGTATTGAGTTCGTCAATAAACTGGGTATCTTTTTTATAATGTTCATATGACTTTTCCAGCTCTATTATCTCGTTCATTAGCGTTTCGGGGACAAATTGCCCCCCGTGATTTCCATATCTTCCTCTTTTCATAAATGCCTCCGTTCTGCCAGCTATGGCGGCTTTATCCCATAATTTATATCTAGATAGCTTTATTTTCAAGAGCCGCTCTCGGTTTTAAGTCTCGCATAAGGGCGTCAAACTGCTCAGGGTCCAGAGATTGGGCGCCGTCACTGAGAGCGTTTTTCGGGTCACTGTGGACTTCCACCATCAGACCATCGGCTCCAACGGCCAGAACCGCTTTCGAAAGGGGCGCCACAAGGCTCCTTATACCTGCGGCGTGGCTGGGGTCCACTATCACAGGCAGGTGGGACTTTTGCTTGAGCAAAACCACCGAGGATATATCCAGCGTATTTCTTGTCATGGTTTCAAAGGTGCGTATGCCCCGCTCGCAAAGTATGATCTTATCGGTGCCGGCGGTCATCAAATACTCGGCGCTCATTAGCAGCTCCTCAATTGTGTTTGCCATGCCGCGCTTTAAAAGCACAACTTTGCCCATCCTGCCCACAGCCTTCAGAAGGTCGAAGTTCTGCATGTTTCTCGCGCCGATCTGGATGATGTCCACGTTCTCGAAGTATTTTTCCTGGGTTTGATTCATAATTTCCGATACTACCGGCAACCCGGTGATCTCCTTTGCCTGGAGCAGGAGCTCTATACCTTCTGCCTGCATGCCCTGAAAGGAATAGGGCGAGGTTCTGGGCTTAAAGGCGCCCCCGCGCAGTATTTTTGCCCCTGAGGCCTTCACGGCTTCTGCTACACTGAGAATCTGCTCCCGGCTTTCAACGGAGCAGGGGCCGGCTATGACGGTGAATGTGCCCTCTCCTATGGTCACGCCGCCTGCTTTTATTATTGTGTCTTCAGAATGCACGCTTCGGTTAACGGCCTTGTACTGCTCGGTGATACGCCTGGCGTACCGGACAATATCACAGGTCTCCACAACATGGTCCATATCCACCGAGGATGTGTTGCCAATCAGGCAGACGGCCCTGTGCTCAGTACCCACGCTGAATATGGTTGAAAAACCCTTCGCCTCCCATTGGCGTATAAAACTGTCTATCTGCTCCTGCTTTGCGTCCGGGTTCAATATGAACACCATTAAAAATCACCTCTCCGCACCATCTCAACAAGCCGGGCTATTTTTTGCGGGTCCTTGGCGCCCTTCGTTTCCGCCCCGCTGCTGATATCAATGCAGAAGGGATTTTTCCTTTTAGCTTCAAACAAATTCTCCTGATTTATGCCGCCTGCCAGGAAAAAGGGTTTTTTTATATCCGTAATCAGCCCCCAGTCAAAGCTTTTGCCTGTACCTCCCGGGCCGCTGTCCAGCAGCAGAAAATCAGCGGGAATCTTCTGCCATCTTTCGATATCCCCGATGCCCTCAACAGCCACGGCCTTTATAACAGGTATTTTGCAAATGCGGCGAAGTGTGGAGATATAGTCCTCGTCCTCGCTGCCGTGCAGCTGAGCCAGGGCAATTGTGCCCCTGTGATACAGGGCGGCAATATCCTCCGCAGGCGAGTTTACAAAAACCCCTACGGGGGTAATCCTGTCACTGAGCCGGGAGCGCAGCCGGGCAGCCTCATTAAAGGAGACCCGGCGCCTGCTTTTCGCGAAGACAAATCCGATATAATCGGGCTGGGAGAGGTTTACATAATCAACATCCCGGTCGCGGCAGATACCGCATATTTTAATCTTAATCATCACAGCCTCCGATATGAAAACAGCTTAATCCGGTTATCCGGATCTCAGCTGAGCCAGAGCGGCCTTTTTGTCCGCGCTCAGCATAAGAGCCTCGCCAATCAAAACACCGTCTGTTTTGATTTTCCTCAACATCCTGATGTGCTCAGGCGATTTGATTCCGCTCTCCGAGACGAAGAGCACATTATCGGGAACATGGCTTCTGAGCCTCAGGGTTGTGGAGATGTCCACCTGAAGAGTGTTCAGATTCCTGTTGTTTACGCCTATTATGCGGGCGCCTGCCTTTGTCGCCTTTTCAATTTCCCACTCCGTATGGGCTTCTACCAGTGCTGAAAGGCCGAGAGAATCGGCTATATCTATGAAGCTGCGGATAGTATATGTATCCAGCAGTGTGCATATGAGCAGGATGGCTGAGGCACCCAGCAGCCTGGACTGGTATATTTGATAGCTGTCTATTGTGAAATCCTTTCGGAGGACCGGTATATTGACATCAGATGCGATACGGCTCAAATAGCGATCCTCTCCCATAAAATAGAAGGGTTCGGTCAGCACCGAGACTGCCGACGCTCCGGCCTTCTCATAGTCGCGGGCTATGGCAAGGTAGTCGAAGCAGCCGTCAATGAGACCCTTTGAGGGTGAGGCTTTTTTGACCTCGCAGATAAAGGATATTCCAGGCTCTTTCAGGGCATTTTCAAAGGGGAAGGAAAAATCGGCCGGAAGTGCCTGGGCCTCCTCTCTCAGCCTGTCAAGGCTTTTTTGGGCCTTCAGGTCATCGACTCTTTTTCGTGTTTTTGCTGCGATTTCTTCCAATAACATTTTAAAAACTCCTATATATCACTGTTAGACAGCTCTATAAACATATCCAGTTGCTTTAGCGCCTTTTTACTGTCGATTACCGATTTGGCAAGCTCAATTCCGCTGCGGATATCAGGCGCCACGTCCGCCACATAGAGGGCTGCCGCCGAGTTTAATAAAACTGCATTCCTTTTCGGGCCCTCTTCACCGGATAATATTGCGCGGGTGATTGCGGCGTTTTCCCGGGGACTGCCGCCTGTGAGCTCTTCCTTATCGCACTTTTGGAGCCCAAAATCCTCGGGCTCTATTTCATAGGATTTGAAAATACCGTTTTTGACCTGGCATACCTTAGTGGGCGCGCTCATTGAAATCTCGTCAAGACCGTCCCTGCCGAACACGACCATGGCGCTTTTGACACCCAAATTAGCCAGCACATGGGCCATGGGCTCCACAAGCTTCTCGTCATTGACTCCCATCAGCTCCATGTTGGCGCCGGCTGGATTGGCCAGAGGACCCAGCACATTGAAAATTGTTCTTATGCCCAGTTCCTTTCGCACCGGCGCCACGTATTTCATTGATATATGATAGTTCTGCGCAAACAGAAAGCACAGGCCTATTTTCTCCAGCAACTGCTTGCCTTTTTCCGGTGGGAGCATGATATTTACGCCCAGCGCCTCCAACACATCCGCCGAGCCGCATTTGCTGGAGGCGGCCCGGTTGCCGTGCTTGGCTATGGGGACACCGGCGGCGGAAACAACGATTGCGCAGGTTGTGGAAATATTGAAGGAGTTGGAGTTGTCTCCGCCCGTACCCACGATCTCCAGCACGTCCATATCGTGGAGAAGCCTTATGCAGCATTTGCGCATTCCGGCGGCGGACGCGGTGATTTCGTCAATTGTTTCGCCTTTTGCGGCCATTGCCGCCAGGTAGGCTGCCATCTGTATCTGAGATGCCTTACCCTGCATGATCTGGTGCATAACCCCTTCGGCAGTCTCACGGCTGAGGTTGCGCCCCTGTACGGCCAAGGCAATTGCTTCCTGTATCATTTTGAACCTCCATTCTGCCGCAGAGCGGCTTGAGATAATTTAATGCCTGTTTGCAGCGTAGCCTGCAAATCAATTCAGGCAGTCAATAAAATGCATAATGCGAAAACATTTGTTCAGTGGACATCGATTTAAAGTTTTATAAACTCATAGAGAGAAAATTCTTTAATATCTGAGGGCCACAGGGCGTTAATATGGATTCCGGATGGAACTGAAGACCGTATACCCTGTGCTCCCTATGCCTTACCCCCATGATTTCCCCGTCCTCCGTTCTGGCGGTAACCAGGAGCCGGGAGGGCATTGTATTGCCCATGACGGCAAGGGAGTGGTATCTGGCGCCCTTTATGGATTTTGGCAGGCCAGTGAAAAGGGGACAATCGGTATCGAGGAATATATCCGACTGCTTGCCGTGCATAAGGGCGTTGGCATATGAAACCTGGGCGCCGAAGGCTGCGCAAATGGCCTGATGACCCAGGCAGACTCCCAGAATGGGTATTTTATCCGCCAAATACCTGACTATGTCAATGCATATTCCCGCCGCCTCAGGCCTGCCGGGGCCGGGCGAGAGTATGATGCTGTCCGGCCGCAGCCGGGATACCTCTGCAACGGTCATCTCATCATTGGCTATGAGCCTGATATTGGGATTAACGGAGCCAATCAGTTGGCAGAGGCTATGGGTAAAGCTGCCGTAGTTATCTATAAGCAGTATCATATTTCCGGCCTCCCTTCATAAGCCATATTCTCGGCCGTCTTCAGGGCGTTGATAACGGCAGCGGATTTGCTCACGCACTCCCGGTACTCATTTTCCGGAATACTGTCTGCCACTATTCCCGCGCCCGCGCATATATATACCTTGCCGTTTTTCTTTAGCGCGAAGCGGATCGCTATGCAGGTGTCCATATTCCCGGTTAAATCCAGATAGCCGATTGCCCCCCCGTAGATCCCGCGCTTATAGTTTTCAAGCTCATCGATGATCTGGCAGGCGCGCATTTTGGGCGCTCCGGAAAGGGTACCGGCAGGAAGAACGGCGCTTATTGCCTCCGCCGCCCCCATACCCTTTCTGATTTTGCTCCTGACTGTGGAGGCAATGTGCATCACATGGGAAAAGCGTTCCACCGTCAGGTATTCCTTAACTTTAACAGAGCCAAATTTCGAAATTTTTCCCAAATCATTTCGCCCCAGGTCTACGAGCATATTGTGCTCGGCCAGCTCCTTGGAGTCTCTTAACAGTTCCCGCTCAAGAGCCTGATCCTCCCGGTCCGTCTCGCCGCGGGGTCTGGTTCCGGCTAGGGGACGGGTATAGAGGTCCCCGTCTGTCAGCTTAACCAGTGTTTCCGGAGACGCGCCCGATATTTCCATGTCGCCGCTGCTGAAATAAAACATATATGGTGAAGGATTTGTGGTCCTGAGTACCCGGTAGGTATCAAAAAGACTGCCCTTTATATCAGCCTGAAGCCTGTTTGATAAAACGACCTGGAAAACATCGCCCTCGTATATATATTTCTTTGCTCTCATAACCATCCGGCAGTACTCTTCTTCAGAGAAAAGGGGGCGGAAGCTGGACTTGATCCTGAGGGGCTCCGGATTCATGGGCTCACCGGATGTTATAAGGTTTGCCATTTTATCCAGCTCATCAACGGCGTTTTTATAGTTGTTCTCTATATCGTCCGTCCTGATATTTACAATCAGTGTTATCTTCTGCTTCAGGTTATCAAAGGCGATAATTTTGTCAAAGAGCATCAGGTCAGCGTCCTTGAAGGACACATCGTCCCGGCCGCGCAGCTTCAGGGCGGGTTCGCCGTATTTAATGAAGTCGTATGAAAAATAGCCCACAAGGCCGCCGGTAAAGGGTGGCAGCCCCTCAATCCGGGGACTTTTGTTATCTTCGATTATTTTCCTGATATACCGGGCGGGATTGCCGGTGGCAATGACCATATCCTCAATGCCCCCGCGCTTTCCGGTTATTTTCAACTGGTTGTCGGCACAGGATATCTCCAGCTCCGGGTCATATCCGAGAAAAGTGTAGCGTCCCCATTTTGTGGGGTCCTCAAGACTTTCAAGCATAAAGCAGTGCCCACTTGCCTTTTTCAGGATTTGCAAAACCTCGACAGGCGTTTTAATGTCCGACAGCAGTGTTCGGCTCACCGGCACCGTTTTGAATTTTTCCGCGTATGCTCTCACTTCAGACATGCTTGGTTTTAGCATTTTGACCTCCCGTATTCGCATTATAGGGATTATGAAGGTTATCCGGAAAAGAATAGAAAACAAAAAACCCGTCCTTGACAATTATTTGTCAAGGACGGGTTAGTTACTTCAACCCGCGGTGCCACCTTGATTTGAGGATATTACTCCTCACCCTTAGCGGAATACCATCATATTCCCGGCAACTCACGTATGCCTCACGTCGCAGAATACTCGGCAATAGCCTTTGACTGCGCCCTCCGTGGTCCATTTGACAAACTGCGTTCTGCCGGCTTCTCACCGCCCCGGCTCTCTGTAAGTGCACGATTTGCCTTTATCTCCACATCATCGGTTTGAAATATTAAATTATGTATAATATAAAGTGTAAAGATAATCTTGTCAAGAGTTTTTTTATAAATCTGCGTAATATTTTTCTGCGGTTGTCAAACATATGGTCCATTTTTTTAGGAAGTCTGTCAATGGTAAGTAGTAGTAGCGCTGTGGGAAGCGTTGAAAAGTCTAACGCACCTTTTCAATGCTTTCCATAGCTGTTGGAC
>JAAYOP010000130.1 GCA_012520295.1 Clostridiales bacterium
TGCACAAAACTTTATTCTTAACGTTTTATTTCCAATAATGCGATTGTTTTATTGGATATAATGTGGCAATCTGTAAAAGGAAGTAGCATTATGTAAAATCTCTCCATCCCGGGCAAAGGTAGAGTATAATTAATAATCTTCGCAATTATATAAGGGCATAGAAAAGCCATTGGGACTCCTGTAAAACGAATGGTGAGAAAGACATTCAAAAAAGGAGATGAAACCCAATGGCTCAAAGAAATAATACCACAGAATTGACGGGATTGCCAATAAATGTATCACCCTGTTCCGATGCTCGTAAAGGGGCTGATTACCGCCATCCAGGAATGCTTAAACGGGTCTTCCTGGCAGTGGCGCAAGGTGCACTTTATGCGAAACATCCTGGCCCATGTTTCTCAGAAAGAAGACATATTTGGTCTCTAATTCGATATTTGGGGTAGAGCATTAGTAACAAATCGAATCCGGTAAGCGGTGAAAGCTGCTTGCTGGATGCTTTTTATCAGGCAACGCCGTTATTTATGACATGTAGAATTCTTTTTCTGAAACACTTAAAATTACGTACTCCAAATAAAATCCTTTTAAGTACCTTTATCTTGTTGGTACATCCCTCTGTATATCCGTTTGTAAATGGGTATTCAAAAGCATTTAATATATTAGTCCCAATTGTTTATAGCAGTAAGAGACGTTTTAAATTCAGGCAGATTGGTAAACTCAGCAAGAAACACACAATTTCGCAACCGTCCAGTAGCTTCATGTCGGTTTTTGGATTGCACAAATTCAAGGAACTTGTTCTTGAGATAATATGCTACTTGTAGCCTCTGTGAGGTCTTAAACATAACAACATGCTCCATCTTTTTTTTACAAAATTGTTGGAGTCCATTTTTTCTTGAACCCTAACATTTATTATAGAGCAAAAATTAATTATTTCTATTGGGCCGATGAATATCGGCCCGGTTTTTCTAAGCTCAATTCAGCTTCAGATCCCCTTCCTTTATCCACCCCAGTTTTCTCAGGGCAATACCCAGCAGCCAGCAGATAATCGCGGGAAGCACAAAGCAGATGAGAACAAGGCCTATCCAGTCCATCGCAGTGATCGCGGTCTTCAGGCCCGCCGCTACATCATCAACCCAGCCAGTATATACTCCGATAGGTCCCACCAATCCGCAGGTTCCCATTCCTGACGCCACGGGAGGTCCGTTCATCTCCAGCTTGAATATCATGGTCGCAATCGGACCTGTTATGGCGCTTGTCAAAATGGCGGGTATCCATATCCTTGGGTTTTTGACTATGTTCCCCATCTGAAGCATGGATGTACCCAATCCCTGTGATATAAGGCCTCCCCAGCGGTTTTCGCGAAAGGACATCACTGCAAAGCCCACCATATTGGCGCAGCAGCCCGCCACAGCCGCACCTCCCGCAAGGCCTGTCAGTCCCAAAGCCGCGCATATTGCCGCGCTGCTAATCGGAAGTGTCAGGGCGATGCCCACAATAACCGATACCAGAATACCCATTACGAAAGGCCTGCGCTCCGTTGCCCACATGATTACCTGGCCCACCGCGCTGGCAGCGGTACCTATTGCCGGCGCAATGAGCACCGAAAGGACCACTCCCACAAAGATTGTCACCAGGGGCGTAACAAGTATATCGATTTTCGTTTCCTTTGAAACCATTTTTCCCATCTCAGCGGCAATAATGGCTATAACCAGCACCGCCAGAGGTCCGCCGGCCCCTCCCAGTTCATTTGCAGAGTTTCCCACCGCAACCAGGGAAAACAACACCAGCGGAGGACAATGCAGGGCATAACCGATTGCCACGGCCATTGCCGGACCGGACATTTTTGCTGCAAATCCTCCGATATCATTTAAAAACGGAAGATTTAGCTGGGTTCCCAGCGTATTTAAAATAGTGCCAATCAAAAGGGAGCAAAAAAGACCCTGGGCCATAGCTCCCAGTGCATCCACACCATACCGCTTTGCTGATATGACTATGTCTTTCCTCTTAAAGAATTCTTCTATCCTCTCCATAACCTATACCCCTCTTTTCCTTGCCTTTCTTTTTTATTAAAAAGCCGTTGAGTTATTCTACTATATTTTGTCGGTTTTTCCAATAGCAATCGGTATAAATGGCCCTTAAAGCGCAAGCACATTATGTAATGTTATGGGCTTTACAATGGTTCGGTTGCTATTTGGCTTATTATATATGTTTTTCCGCATTTATCTGCTTTATATGAAGCTGTATCCTTTACTCAAATAGCCGCCATTTGCCGCAAAAAACAGACCAAAACCCCCGGTTTTCGGTCTGTTTTTATATTTCAAACTTGTCGAGCGCTATTGGAATACCTCGTCTACGGCACGCCTCCATGATTCTTTGGTTCTGTGTATTGCCCTGCCTGCAAAGCAACTTCTCAGAAAACGCAGGGCTCCGGTTCTTTTCACAGCCATGGCATACAGGTCGTTTTCAGGCCGTGCCAGCTCTTCATATGGCATGGAAACCACCTCCCGGCGGAAGCTGATGGCTTCCATGGCGTGGTTGAGCCTCTTGAAAAAGGAATCTCTGTCCCCGCTGAAGCGGTATAAATACGTTGCCGCTGCGGATTCCTCTCCCAGGGCCAGCTCCACGGCAGCGGCGCCCTGTCCTCCGCCGTCCTTAGCGGCCGCCACCCAAACCGCCCTGCCCTCTTCATTCCGGCTGAGGCCTGATTTTATGCCAATAAAAAGCTCCCGGGGAGAACATATCTCCTTAAAATATTCATAGGCAGAGGCAGCCCGGCTTCGAGCTATATTGACTTCCAGTGCTTCTAGATACGCCTGGGATATGCCGCCGAGCGCGAAAGCGGAAGCAGCGGCGCCTTCCGGCATCAGTCTCGCTATACTGGTAACCTGTTCAGAAGAAAGAGATCCGTCCATTTCGAGGGCTGTGGCTGCCGCCTTGTCCAAAACAGCTCTAATATTCTCATTGATAAGCTCAAAAAGACGCCTCGTACTGCTGCCAAGGCGAATGACCTCATAATGCTCGTCCGTATCCAAAGCCATGGATATGGTAAAATCCGTCATTACGGGCTCTCTCATAAAGCACAGGGGGATTCTTCTGGCTCCCGCATCGGGCGGCAAAATGCACAGGCAGTCTTCATAAAGCTTTATCTTTGCCCTTCCCCGGGCCTCTCCCCCATCTTCGGAATACCTATACTCTCCTTCCGTTTCAAACATGGGAGTGCCGGAAACGAAAAAAGCTTTCAGGGTCCGGTCATTATAGCCGTTCCAAAGCTGCTCGTACATGGAGTCCATATCCCTGCCCATTTTAGAGAGCGTGATCTGCCCGATGTTATCCGTCTCTATGTACATCCTGTAGTTATTGATATAAAACAAATCGATATTGGAATACGGGACTATCAGGATTTTTCCCGGGCCTTCAAACCGGAGATGGTCTTCATTTACAGCGATAACTGCTTGGCAGTTTAGTCCCTCAGATTGGACAATCGCCTCAAACCTGCCGTCATTAGTCATAATCACAAACTCCTTTTATTTATATCCCTGTTTAAAGCATTATGGGCCTCAGCGGTGTTAATAATCAAAAAGGTTATACATAAACTTTTTTCACATATCTGGAGTTGCACAAAAACAGAAGACCCTGATAGTTCAGCTTGAAAGTCAATTGATCGCCAACCTCTATATTTTCATCCACATCGGTTACATCGATTATCATGTGGTCACTGCTTCCTCCCAACACATGCATATTCGGATCAATTGGAATTAGCCCATCCACATTCACATCCTGTTTTCCCAGCGCCACAATTGCTCTTTTCCTGAGTCCTTTGTCGACCAGACTGGGAATTTTCCCGAAGGAATCGCGGCCTGTTTCCCCTATGGGCTTGGAGGGCTTTACCTTTAACTCGATAACTTCAGTCTTCGCCAGAAAAGCGTCCTGATGCAGCCAGCTTATTGTGCGCCCGTGAGTTGTATCCGTTCCAAGGAGCAGTCCTTCACCTATGCGAAGCTGGTTTATTCCCTTTGGCATTTGCCCCCTCTCCACCAGCTGCAGGGAGGAGGTTCCGCCACCCGAGATCACCTCAAGCTTAATACCAAGCCTTTTCTCAATTTCTCCGGCCACTTCCATCAGAAGATTAAGGTTGCGCATAGTGGGTAATACGCCGCCGAAACAACCCATATTCGTGCCGATACCGCACAGCCTCACTCCCTTGAGCATCGCGATATCCTTTGCCATTTCCAGAGCATCCTCAGGCAGGACACCCTCTCTCAGGTCTCCCACATCCACCATCAATACCACATCGTGTTTTTTCCCTCTTGAGAGAGCCTCGTCAGACAGCCCTTTTATTACGGAATATTCTGAGTTGACGCTGCAGTCGGTGTATTCCACCACCATATCTACTGCGCTCAATCTGGGTATGCGAAGCAGTGTCATGCTCTGCTTAAAGCCCCTGTCCCTGAGCATTTTTATGTTCTCAAGTCTTGAATCCGCAAGGCTTTCAATGCCGCCGGCAATCATCGCCCTGACGATGCGCGGTTTAGCCGTAAAGCCCTTTGTCACCCCGAGCACCTGTATGTCCATGGACCTGCATAATTCCAGTATACGGCTGGAATTCTCCTGGATTTTTTTAAGGTTTATTTCCAAATATGTTCCCAGCTTCAAGCCCTCTTCCTCCTAAACAGCATCCGCGGTCCTGTGGCTAAACTTTCCTTCTCATGATAAATCTCCTATAGCCGCCGTACATAGGTTTATCGGAAGCAATCTCAAACCCCTCAGACATTAAATTCCTCAAGCTGACATGATTTTCCGGAGATACGGTGGCGAGCATTTCCTCAGCGCCGAGTTTTGAGGCAATGGCATGCTTGATTTCAAGCAGATGACGCTGCACGCCATATCCTTGATAATCCAGGTCTGTAAAGGTTGTATCATTGGTAACGCATTTTAAACACTTTGACTCATCATATCCCAAAGAATAGCCAAGATTCCGAGAAGTGTTCCGGTTCACTACCATTAGTGTAAATGCAATAAGCTTTACGCCATCATATACTCCGAGACAGACATCCAGTGAAAGAGACTCAGATAATTCCTCCCCCGTCGTCAAAACAAAGGTGTTTTTATTCCCAATACTGTCATAAACCCTGGTCTGTAAGTCTGTTATCACATCGATTTCATCAGCCCTGCACAATCTTATGCAAGTGTTTAATGTGGCGCCTTCCCTGTTTTTAAAAACATGGTCACTATATGAGTTGCCCTCCGGCGATAATACGGAATTGACTGTTTCATATAGCCGCTTTCCGGATGCTTTGCTCTGTGACATTGTGCTCTCCCCCTCTAAAGAGGCTCGCTATTTAATACATGCCTGTTTGTAGCACAGTGGATTTGCAGCGTGTGTTCTCAAATCCATTCAGGCAACCAATCAATGCATCTTAACGGGCAAAACTGGCTTGTTTTGTCCGTCAAAAAGAGCAAATTTGCTCATTTTGCAAAAGGCATTTGTTCGGTAGATATTAATTCTCATTAATTTTTTTTAAAATATTATAACATTGGCTTTTTAAAAAGTCGATAATTTTTATTGTGTGACCGGTGTTTTTTAGCCCGGCGGACTGCCGGATTTATAAAGCTCTTTTATCATAACACCACGAAATAAACGCACATAATATGTCGCAGCAGGGACAAAAGGGCGCAAAAAAGTCATGAGCCCCAACTTGCTCATGACTTTTTTTGCTGTTAACAGGGTTTAATTGTCCGAAAGCCCGTTACTGCTCCACTTTTATCACCGATACCGGGCAGTTTTCCTGGGCTTCTACCGCGCAGTCTTCACAATCCTCTGGTACCGGATCCGATACCACATACGCTACTCCGTCCTCGTCAAACTGAAAAACATCCGGACAGATTTCCACGCAAAGACCGCAGGAAATGCATCCTTCCTTATCAACATAAGCTTTTATTTCCATCAGCTCCTATACTCGTGCTCCATAAAATCCGGCAAGGGTATTCGCTATTTGATTTGGACATATTGAGAAAGGGGACATGGCAGTCATCCGGCTCTCGTTAACGCCTTCAGTAATAAAACCCTTACCTTCATATGTTACATTCGCCATTTCCGGAGACCTGGCTATTCCCTCAGCCCTCCCGGGAGCCATATAGTCCTCTTCCTTTCAATCTTTTTTGCTTATCATAGCATTTCCAGTTTTATCTGTTTTATAACAGGTAAAACAATAAATCCAGCCTTAATATTCGTCATTTCCAGAGCCCCATCAAATCTTCTCTGAATATGCGATCATCCATCAGCTTGAGATCCGGAGAGATAACCGGCTCAAAATCCATATTCGGCAGTATGTGTTTTTCCACGTCTATTCCCGGGGCGACCTCAGTGAGCACAAGTCCCCTGTCCCCTATCCGAAATACGCACCGCTCCGTCACATAATATATATCCTGCCCCAGTTGTCTGCTGTAGGAGGCATTGAAGGTTACCTGCTCGACTTTTTTAATAAACTTCTTAAAGCGGCCTTCTTTTATGATATTCAGCTTTCCGTCTTCGATGGCGACTTCAAGGCCGCCGGAGGTCATAGTACCCGCAAACACAATTCTTTCGGTACACTGGGAAATATCGATAAAGCCTCCACAGCCCATGATTCTATTGCCAATTCTGTTGACATTTATATTTCCCTCTTGATCAACCTCAGCAAAACCGAGACATGATATATTCAGGTTGCCGCCGTTATACAGATCAAACTGGGAAGCTATGGGCAAAGTTGCCCAAGCATTGACGGAAGCGCCGAAGTCATTGCCCCCGACGGGAACCCCTCCGATAAGTCCGGTTTCCACCGTCAGCGTTATCTTATCCTCTATCCCCTCTTCGCTGGCTACCGCCGCGACACCCTCGGGAATGCCTATGCCGAGATTTACCAACGCTCCGGGCTGAAGCTCCATGGCTGCGCGGCGAGCTATTACTTTACGTTCACTCAAGGGTATGGCGGCAAAACCCACATCGTTAGTCCTGTAGTATCCTGCCAAAACGGGATTATAAAAATTACCCGGTGTCTGCCTATGGGATTCCATGGGCTCCTCAGAGACAACAACAGCGTCCACAAGACACCCGGGCACAGCAACCTCACGACGTGTCAGGGAGCCGGCCGCCACATAGTTTTTCACCTGGGCTATCACCTTGCCTCCCTGGGCCTTTACGGCAAGAGCGAGATCCAGCGTGTCAATGGGTGCAATCTCATCTTCTATGGATATATTCCCCATCTCATCTGCCGTAGTACCTCTTATCAGGCCCACATTCAGTTTTGGAACAGTGTACAGCAAGTGTTCCTCTCCCAATACATCCACCACATGCACCAGGTCCTCTTTCGTAACCTCATTGAGCTTTCCGCCCTCGTAGCGCGGATCGCAGAATGTATTGAGCCCAATGCGTGTTATCTCTCCCGGCTTACCTGCGGCAAGAGCCCTGTATATGTGGACCAAAACCCCCTGGGGGTAATTGTAGCACTCCAGCTTGTTTTCTGTTACAAGCTTTACCATCCTGGAGTTATTTGCAAAGTGACCAGTTATATAACGGGTTACCAAACCCTCGTATGACATATCATATAGGCCCTGATCCTTGCTGTTTCCGTTTCCGGAGGCGGCTACAATGGTCAGGTTGCGGGGATGACCCGTTGCTTTAAATCTTTCTCCGATGGCAACATACAGCTCTCTCGGTGTGCATATAAGCATGAATCCGGATACGGCAACCACATCGCCGTCACGTATCATTCCAATTGCGGTGTCCATATCAACTCTTTTGCTCAAGAATTTCACTCCTCGTAATCTACAAGCGTATTTTTACTAAAGGGGCTTAACTTATACTTTTATGAGAATTTTAAAAAAGCTTTCACCAATAATAAATCAGTATACCATCCGCCTTGAGGCTTTTCAACAAAAAGACCTCAAACACGGTAATCTGCAAAAAAATCATGCAAAAAGCATAATAACCAGCAGCGGTATTGTTATCATGGAAAACAGTGTTGTTATAAAAACTCCTTTTGAGGCAAGCTTTTCATTTCCTCCATATTCCATACATATCATTGTGGCGCTGGTGGCTGTGGGCATCCCCGCCAGGACAACAAGAACTCCCAGCATCAGCGGGTCATCGATTAAAATCCTTAAAACCAGCCATGTTATCAGGGGGACAACAATCAGCTTGACAAAGGAAACAGGATACAGCCTCCACTGCCTGAATACCTCCGACGGAGGTATTGCAGCGAGAGTAGAGCCTATAACAAGCATTGCCACAGGAGTTGTGAGCTGTCCCAACTGCCCGGCAGTTTTTGTAATTATGACGGGAATGGGTATTTTGAAGAAAAATATAAGTATCGCCAGCACAGACGCTATCAGAGACGGATTTATAAAAAGTCTGGGATTTATTTCTCCTCCACTCCCCGATATCATCATGATACCTACGGAAAAAGCCAGTAAGCTAAAGGGGATGTTAAACAGAGCCACATAAAAGGCCGACTCTTCTCCGAAAACGGACATTGCCACAGGAAAACCCATAAAACCCACATTCCCAAAAACTGTCAGATACCTGTAAAGCCCCGAATCCTCCTTTTGGTTCCTCAAGAGCCTGGGCAGCGGTATCACAAGGACAAAGGCAATTGCGAAGGTGAGCAAAATCATCAGCATAAAAAAAGCCGTATCCCGCCCTGATACTCCGTTTTTCCTGCTCAATACCGAATAGATAATTGTGCAGGGCATGGCAATATTTAAAACAAGCTTTGTAAGAAGCTTGTTCGAATTGCTGTCTAAAATCTTCAGCTTATTCAGGCAGTATCCGATTGCCAGTATTATGAAAAGCACAGCCATCTGGCTGATTATTTCAGAGATGTTCATTTAAACCTATCATTTCCTTAAATCTATATAATTAAGAACAGTACTGCCATTCTATATTGACGCTGAATTTATGTCAACTATCCGGGGGATTTATATTCCCCTGTTTCCGCATTTTTATATCAAAACCGACGGCGGCTGCCGACATAATCAGGTTGCAGCCTACATATATCCACATCAAAGAACAGGATAGAACACAGGCGCATATTGTGTATTGATACCGAGCATAAGGGGGTAATATTTTGTGACCAAAGTCAACCACTGTAAATATTGCGGCTTTATACTGGAAATAACAAATACGCTGCGCAAGCTCTGGGAACAGCATATAATGTGGACAAGGTCTTTTATCATAAGCACAGCCGAAAACCTCGGCGATGTGGAGCTTGTAACCGAGAGACTCCTTGGCAATCCGGGTGACTTTGCCCGCTTTCTGAGAAGATTCTACAGCAGACAAAAGATTGAAAGATTTGAAAGACTTTTTACAGAGCATCTCACAATTGCGGCACAGCTTGTAAACGAGGCCAAGGTAGGAAACACAGCCGCTGTTGACCGCCTAAGAGAAGAGTGGTTTGAAAACGGCAAAAAGATCTCGGCGCTTCTTTCATCCATTAATCCATTTCAGAGCACAGCACAGTGGCAAAAGATATTTTTCAGACACCTGAAAATGACCGAAGATGAAGCTGTTTTTCGACTGACCGGACAGTATGCCCGGGATATTGCAATATATGACCAAATAGAAGCGGACGCTCTTACAATGGCTGATATGATGGCAGAAGGTATAATCCGCCAATTGCACAAATCAGAAAAAGTTTGCTTTATATCTGGTATTTGAACAAAATAAGTGATATAATAGCGCCAGATTTTTACTGAAATGAGGTGCAAAATGTCCGAACCGACAGTTGCGGCATATGTGCGTCCGGAGCAGCCGGCCGCTGTTTATCTTGAATTTAAAAACGAAGAAGCTCTAAACGCTTTTACTATTGATATGTGGCGCTCCCTGATAAAACATCTCAGAGAAGCCCGCAAGGACGACAGCAAGCGCGTTGTTGTGCTCAGGGGCGCAGGGAGCAAAGCCTTTTCCTCCGGTCTTGCCATGCAAATGCTGGACAACCTGAAATGCGATGAGGACTATGCCCTTATACACACCCTGGGTATGGAAGTCAGAGAGTGTATATTCAATATGGGCAAGCCTGTCATAGCGGCTGTAAACGGCTATTGCATAGGCGGCGGCTTTGAGATTGCATTATGCTGCGACCTTGTATATGCCTCCGAAGACGCAAAGTTCGCTCTGCCCGAGCTAAACATAGGTCTGATTCCGGGCTGCGGAGGCGCCGTTCATCTGCCTGAAAAGATTCCCGTAAACCGCGCTTTTGAAATGATATTGTTCGGCGAGCGCATGAGCGCTGACGAGGCCAAAAGCTATGGTTTTGTAAATCGGATATTTCCAAAGGAATCCTTCTTCCCGGAGGTTGACAAGTTGGTTGATATAATAGCCGCAAAGGCCCCTCTTGCGGTGAGAGGCCTGAAGGAGATTATGAGCCACTCTAACCTGACCGGAGACGAATCTGCCGCGATCCTTGCTGAGCGAAGGCTTTCCATCGATTTAATGAATTCCAAAGACTTTAAAAACGCAGTAAAGGCCTTTCGGGAGAAACGAACACCGGAATTTAAGGGCGAATAAGAAGCCGCGGCCATTAAACCAGTTCATAACAGGGGCTGCCGCATAATGTAATATAATGTCCACTGAACAAATGGGTGTTGCGGAGCGCATTGCCAAAAGAGCAAATTTGCCCTTTTGGACGGGGTTTGAAAAGCGGATGATACCCGCCCGCAGGCAAAGGTTTCACCGGTAAAAAAGGGGTTTCACAAAATGCGTATTGTCATTTTGTGAAACCCCTTTTATTGCCCGTTTAAATAAGCTTTTATATGCCTTGCTTTATTCTTTACCTGCACTCTCCTTAACGAGTTTAAGCTTGATATCCAATAGTTTCTGGGACAAATCCACATAGTAATTGTGGGGGTTTTCAAAGCGCTTGACCTCGTCCCACAGGGTGGCAACCTGCTGCTCGCAATGGGCTTTAATCTCTTCTATGGGAGGAGATTCGTATACTCTTTTGCCGTTTTTAAATATTGGCACAAGAAGGGGCTTTGCAATAAAGGATGTCAGTGTTTTTCTCTTCCATGTGGCAAGGGGATCGAATATTGTAAGGGGTTTGCTATCATCAATTACCTCATCGTATACGCATAATTGATCGGCTATGGCCATTCCAGACTCCCTGTCATAAAGGCGGTAGACCCTTTTAAAATGCGGATTTGTGATTTTTGCTGTGTTTTCACTGACTTTAATTTTGGGAATTATTTCACCATTTTGCTCAATAGCGGTCAGCTTGTAAACCCCATCGAATACCGGCGAGCTCTTAGAGGTAATAAGCCTCTCACCCACGCCAAATATATCGATTTTCGCGCCCTGCATCATGAGATCATTTATCAGATGCTCATCCAAAGCATTGGATGCGACTATCTTGCAGCTGTGAAGCCCAGCCTCATCAAGCATTTTGCGCGCTCTCTTCGAAAGATAGGAAATGTCACCGGAATCCAGCCTTATTGCAAAATTAGTTATTCCCCGGGGAACAAGCATCTCTTTAAAAACACGAATCGCATTGGGAACGCCGCTTTTGAGCGTATTATAGGTGTCAACCAGCAGGACGGCGTTTTCCGGATAAACCTCGCAGTAGGCCCGAAAAGCGTCATACTCGCTGTCAAACATCTGTACCCAGGAATGAGCCATGGTCCCCCCGGCAGGTATGCCGTAAATCTGGTCGGTCAGTGTGCAAGCCGTGCCGGCGCAGCCTCCGATATATGCCGCTCTTGCTCCGGTAACTGCTGCATCCGAGCCATGGGCTCTGCGTGAACCAAACTCCAGCACTGTTCGGCCCTGGGCTGCCCTGACAATCCGGTTTGCCTTGGTAGCAATAAGTGTCTGGTGATTGATTGACATGAGCAGGAACGTTTCTATAAGCTGAGCCTGTATTGCCGGCGCCCTCACAGTCACTATCGGCTCATTTGGGAAAATCGGGGTCCCTTCGGGTACTGCATATATATCACCCGTAAACTTAAAGCCTCTCAGATATTCTAAAAAATCTTTGCTGAATATCTTTTTTTGTCTGAGAAATTCGATATCCTCTTCATCGAAGTGCAGGTTTTCAATATAATCAATCACCTGCTCAAGTCCGGCCGCAATAGCAAAGCCGCCTCCATCAGGAACTGTTCTGAAGAACATATCGAAATAGGTTATACTGTCCTTATATCCGCTTTCAAAATAGCCATTTCCCATTGTGAGCTCATAGAAATCGCAGAGCATTGATAGATTTACCTTATTCACTTTTTTCACCATGTTCCTTTAGCTTATTTATATGGTTACCTCACCCGCGAAACAGGTAAGAAACAGGCGTCCGATTTCGTCAATATTGTCCGTCTGTCCCAGGCACCACATCAGTTTCGTAGCGGCAGCCTCCGTGGTCATGTCGTAGCCCTGTATGATTCTGCCGTCCAGCAGAGCCTTTCGCCCTGTCTGATATATTGAAAAGTCGCTGCGCTCATAAAGACACTGGCTGCTTACTACAACAGCAATGCCCTCATCCACCGCAGCCTTCAGCTCCGATATCAGGTTCCTCCTGACAAAATGCAGCCCCCCCGCTCCAAAAGCTTCCACTATGATGCCTTTGTATTCCATTGCGCGCAGTACACTGAATATGCACGGATTTAGCCCCGGAATAACCTTGAGCAGAAAAACATTCGGCTCCAGCTTGTCCTTTAAGGCAAAGTCACCAGACGTGTCCGGCAGGATACTGTGGTTTATTTCAAGGCCGTTTGCACCAACAGTTGCCACATAGGGGCAGTTGACACTCTCAAAGGCATCTATACCCATTGTGCGGATCTTGACAGCCCTGGTTCCCAGCATAACCTTGCGGTTAAAGGCAACAAATACTCCGGGCAGCCCACTTGCCGCCATGGAAAAGGCACAAAACAGGTTTTCCTTGGCGTCTGTAAGAGGGTGTGTTATAGGCAGCTGCGAGCCCGTTAATACAACCGGAATATTGATGTTACGCAGCATGAAGGAAAGGGCTGAGGAGGTATACGCCATGGTGTCCGTTCCGTGAGTGATTACAATTCCATCATAGGAATTCCGGTTTTCACTGACGCTGCGAGCAATTGCCTGCCATTCCTCCGGCTGTATATTTGAGCTGTCAAGGCGCATTAAGTCCTTTTTATCCACATCATAGTATTCGGAAATGGAGCTTATTGACGCGAGTATTTGGCTGCTGTTTATTGAAGGCTCCAGACCTTCCTCTCCCTGACTGGCGGCAATTGTTCCGCCGGTAGCCAGAAGCAAAATTTTCTTTTTCATGATATTAAGTCTTCTGCCACATCCTTACTGATATTATATTAATAGATAGCAATATAGTCAATTTAAAAAAACAAGGAGCATTTTTATGGGGAAACTCAGCTGGCAAGCCAGTCGATATTGGGCTGCTCGTCAGAGTGGTCTGTGGTTTGAATGCGCATGGCGCGCATTGAGTTGACAATCGCCAGAAGCGCCACTCCCACATCGGCAAATACGGCCTCCCACATGGTGGATATCCCCCCGGCGCCCAGAATCATAACAATCACCTTGACCAGCATTGCAAAGACAATGTTTTGCCAGACTATTGATCTGGTCTTTTTGGCAATTCTGATTGCCGTTACAAGCTTTGAAGGCTCATCTGTCATAATAACCACATCGGCGGCCTCTATAGCTGCATCCGAGCCTATGGCCCCCATTGCAACTCCCACATCCGCTCTTGCCAGCACCGGAGCATCGTTTATACCATCTCCGACAAAAATCAGCTTTCCCTTTGAAGACTTTTGTTTATAAAGCGTTTCCAGCTTCTCTACTTTCTGATCCGGAAGCAGCTCGGAATATACCTCATCCAGCTCCAGCCGGGTTGCGATTTCCTCGCTTATCCTCCTGTTGTCCCCCGTAAGCATGACAAGCTTATTAATACCCATTTCCCTAAGCTCAATCATGGTTTTCCTGCTGTCTTCCTTTAATTCATCGACTATCAGTACATATCCGGCATATATGCCGTCTATGGCCACATGGACAGTCGTGCCTGCAACCGGGACATCCTGGTACTCTATCCCTTCCTTTTTCATCAGCTTATGGTTTCCGGCAAGGATTGTCATGTCCTCCACAACGGCTTTAACCCCATAGCCTGAAAGCTCACCATATCTTTTTATCCTGTTTTTATCAATATCGCGTCCATAGGCGTTTAAAACAGAGACGGCTATGGGATGCGTTGAATAGCTCTCGGCATATGCCGCCATTTCCAGGACCTCATCCTCGGTAAAGTTGCCGTGAGCCTTTACCTCCGATACTACGAAAACACCCTTTGTAAGTGTTCCGGTTTTATCAAATACGACAGTATCCACATTGCCGAGCGCCTCCAGGAAATTTCCACCCTTCACCAATATGCCATTTTTGGAGGCTCCTCCAATACCTCCGAAAAATCCCAAGGGGATCGATATTACCAGGGCACAGGGACAGGATATAACCAAAAATACCAGGGCCCTGTGAATCCATTCCGAAAAACTCTCTCCCCTTATGAGAAGGGGAGGCAGCAGCGCCAGGGCAACAGCCGCGAAAACCACGATTGGTGTGTAGTATCCTGCGAATTTAGTTATGAACCTTTCCGAGAGCGCCTTTCTGCTCCCGGCGCTTTGCACCAGTTCAAGTATTCTTGAAACGGTGGATTCGCCATAGGGCTTTGTAACCCTGAGCTCCAGCAGCCGGCTTGTATTTATGGAACCGGACAGAACCTCACTGCCCACTTCAACTTCCCTCGGCATGGTTTCTCCCGTCAGAGCCGAGGTATCAAGGGAGGATGAGCCTTCTGTAACAATTCCGTCCAGCGGTATTCTCTCTCCGGGCTTTACAATTATGATGTCCCCCGGTTTCACTTCCCGGGGAGAAACCTCCCGGACGTTGTCCCCTTCCTTCAGGTTGGCGTGATCCGGGCGTATGTTCATAAGATCCGCAATAGATCTTCTTGACCTGTTGACCGCTAAATCCTGCAGCGTCTCACCGATCTGATAGAAGATTATCACCGCTGCCCCCTCGGGAAACTCGCCGATTGCAAAGGCGCCCAGGGCCGCTATGGTCATCAGCAGGTTCTCGTCAAAAACCCGGCCCTTCTTAATGTTCTTCACGGCAGTTGATACCACATCAGCGCCGGCCAGCACAAAGGCGGCAGCAAACAAAGAAAACTCAACCCAATACGGTAAGCTGAATATAATTGCCACAAGGAAAAGAACTGCCCCCGCTCCAATCCGGGTAATCCTCTTCTTGTCGACGGGCATATCCTGCATGCTCTCTTCGTCTGTTTCCTCCGCTATTTTAACACCTTTCTCAATACGCTCCACAATTTCCACAGCTTTTTGGGAAATATAATCCATCTCGCCCTGTGTGGCAGCCTCTATAGTCAGCCTTCTGGAGGCAAAATCCAGGGACGCCGATTTAACTCCTGGAAGGCTTTTTATCTCCTTTTCTATCCTGGCGGCGCATGAGGCACACCCTAAGCCCATCAGCATCAGAACTCTTTTTTCGGGCTTTGAAACTACCTTTTCCCGCATAATTACATTGGGCTCGAATTCTTTTACCGCCAGACCGATTTCCTCAACGATGTCATCAATAACAGCTCCGGCCTCGATTTCGACAGCCAGTGTTTTTCTTTTAAAATTCATCAAGGCAAAGGATACTCCGCGGATAGCTTTAACACTTTTTTCTATCTTTTCAGCGCACAAAGCGCATTCAAGTCCCTCTAAATAAAGTTCCTTTTTCATATCTCACCATTTTCATCCCACAGCTTCTACCACATGCTCCAAGCCTTTATCAAATATCGCTTTAACATGGTCATCCGACAGGGAATAGAATACAATCTTTCCGTCCTTTCTATTTTTCACCAGGTTGGCCTTTTTCAGCACACGAAGCTGGTGTGATATAGCAGATTTGGTCATATCCAAAAGAACAGCCAGATCACATACGCACATCTCGCTGATATTGAGCGCTGATATTATCCTTGCTCTGGTACCGTTTCCCAATACCTTAAAAAAGCCGGACAAATCCAGAATCATCTCTCCCGATGGCAAATTCGCCTTTACATACTCCACCACATCGGAGTGTATGACTTCACAATCACAGCTCATATCGCTTTTTGCCAAGCTACCTCACCCTCCCCTGCAAAAAGATTTAATTTAAAATAAACCTTTGTGACTTCACACTTAACCTTTTTGCATTATAGTTGAAGAGGCGTTCAATTGTCAATAAATAATGCCTGCTGAACAAGTCATGCGGTCAATCAATGGATAACGCAAAAGCATATGTTCAGTGGATATTAAGTATTAGCACAAATATTATATGTATATGTTAAAAAGCTCGGGCCGATAAAATCGGCCCTCATTGTTTATTAATGTGGCTGTGGCCCTCCTGGCTGAATATGCTTACATATAGCTGTCATATACCCTGGCCAGCAACTCCTGAGCCGTTTTTTCAGTTATTTCAACGGGGCAATATGATGAAAGGTGGTTTTCGACCACATGAGGTGCCAGATCAACAATCTGTTCGCGTGTAAAGCCCATTTCCTTCAATGACTTCATATTCATGGCATGCATCATATCTCTGATACTGTCAGCCACTAGCTTACCCAGCACTTCTCCGGATTCGTTACCTGTTAAGTGTAATCCCATTGCACTTGCAATGACTCTCACAGGCTCCTGCATAGCGGGGGCGACAAGGGCCATCGTCTCCGGCAGGGCTAACGCACATCCCAATCCATGGGGAGTATGGAAAGCACAGGAAAGGGCGTCGGCTATAGCATGGCCCACATGAGTTATCGGGTCATTAAAGGCCAGTCCGGCCAGATTGGCTGCCAGAGCCATTTCAGTCCGGGCTTCCAGATTGTCCGGTTCATTGTAACAGGTGACAAGATTTTTTGCTATCCTCCTGATAGCGGCCTCACCTAAAATATTGGAATGGTGATTCCAGTTTTTACAGGTCATGGCCTCGGCGGCATGGGCGAATGCATCAAGCCCTGTATTGGCCGTCTCTTGTTTTGGCAGTGAGATTGTCAGCTCCGGGTCAACGATTGCCAGATTTATATTGACAAATACGCTCCACTTGGCATTGAGCTCTGGAATGGATATTATGGCAACCCTTGTTACTTCGCTGCCAGTTCCCGCAGTTGTGGGTACTAATATTACCGGAACTTTAGTATCTACATAAATTGGCTTGGCCTGTATGTATTTTCGGGCTGGCCCGGGATTTGTGAGAAGTATTGACACGGCCTTGGCGGTATCCATACTGCTTCCTCCACCCAGCCCGACTACGCAGTCGGCTCCCGCGTACAACGCCACCTGGGCGCCTTTGTCTACAATCTCATCAGTGGGATCGGGCTTTACACCGTTAAAGACAACATAGTCAATACCGGAGGCTTTCAGGCTTTTTGACGCCTTATCCACAATACCGGCAGTCTCAATCCCCGGTTCGCAGGCAATCATTACTTTTTTGCATCCCAGCTCCCTGACTTTCTCACCTAAAACGGTAATTGCACCACATCCAAAAATTATGGGTGCTTGCTGTGAGTATTGACGATACATAATATGCATTCCTTTCAAGTATTGTAGTTTTATCAGACAATCTGTGCTTTAACGATATTTGTCGTTCCGCTCATTCCCACGGGAACACCGGCGGAAATAACAACTATATCGCCTTTTTCAGCCAACTTCATTTTTACCGCTTTTTCAACTCCCGTCTTGAAAAGCTCATCTGTTGAGGTTTTTTCCTCGGCAAGCTCCGTTTTTATCCCCCAGGATATGGACAGCTTTCTGCGCACCTTAGGGTTGGAGGTAACAGCGGCAATCGGACACTGGGGTCTGAACCGGGAAATCATACGGGCGGTATGCCCGGATTTTGTTACCGTAATAATGGTCTTGGCCCCTAAACCCATTGCTGTTGCGCAACATGCGCGGCTTATGGCGTTAACAATGGTCTTTTCCTTTATATCCTCTATTTTCCTGAATTGCTGCCAATAATCTATCTCCTTTTCCGTAGTCAGGGCTATATCTGACATGGTTATCAGGCTCTCCAGGGGATACTTACCGGAGGCGGTCTCTCCTGACAGCATTAAGGTGCTGGCCCCGTCAAAAACAGCGTTGGCCACATCGCTGGCTTCCGCTCTGGTAGGGCGCGGGTTCCTGATCATAGAATCAAGCATCTGTGTAGCTATTATAACCGGAACGCCTAAATTCCGGCATTTTCTTATTATCCTTTTTTGGATAATCGGTACTTCCTGTACCGGTATCTCCACTCCCAGATCTCCCCTGGCCACCATTATCGCGTCGGATGCCTCTATTATCGATTCAATGTTTTCCACCCCACGTCGGTTTTCAATTTTTGAGATTATACCTATATCCTCGCCTCCGTATTTTCTAAGCACCTTTCTTATCTCATTGACATCGGATGCCGTTCGTATAAATGAGGCGGCAATAAAGTCAAAATCATTCTCTATGCCAAATCTTATGTCTTCAATATCTTTTTCGGTAAGCGAAGGCAAATTCTCATCGGTATCGGGCGTGTTTATCCCCTTGTTATCCGATATTACCCCGCCGTTTTGAACTATACATACAATGTCATTATCCGATATATCGATGACACGCAGCTCAATAAGGCCGTCATCCAGCAGGATTCTTTCTCCCTTTTTTATTTCCCTATGCAGGTTTTTATATGTTACCGATACTCTTGTCTCATCTCCTGCAACATCGTCAACGGTCAGGGTGAACCGGGCGCCGGGCTTTAACTCAACCGAGCCGTTTTTGAAGCTTTTTATTCTGATCTCCGGCCCCTTTGTATCAAGAATCGTAGCAACGGGCGCATTGAGCTCTTCTCTGACAGATTTTAAAGTCTCAAGCATCCGCAGGTGACTTTCATGGGTGCCGTGGGAGAAATTAAACCTTGCGGCGTTCATGCCATTTAAGACCAGTTTCTTTATCATTCCCTCATCGCCCACGGAAGGTCCCAGGGTGCAGATTATTTTCGTTTTTCTCATGCTTAGCCTCCATTTGTGCCGCTGCTGTGAATGACCATACAGGTCTGCTTGTCCGGTTTTAATGGTATCACATTTCTCAGTCAAGATAAATAGTTATGGCATAAAATATTATGCCATAAATGCTTAAAATAATGCCTGCAGCACAATTGAATTAAGGTATGTGACTGCAACTGCATTCAGGTAGCCAACCAATGAAGCTGAAACAGGCAAAGCAGGTTTGTTTTTGCAATGCGTTTGCCAATACCCATTTGTTCAGCGGACATCAAGACAATTATAATCTGGGTCGAAAAAACGCCGCCCTCATCGGCGGCGTTTTATGTGCACAAACTATTATTCTTCTTCAATTATCAGCTTGTTGGGAAAAACATCGTCGCCATGCTCCTGGAAATAGGAGGTGCTCACATAACCCCTTATATTTGCCCCGTCGGCAACGGATATGGTGTTTGTATATATATCACCGGCAACAATGGCATTTTCCCGGAATTCAACCTTGCTTCCCACTTCGATGTTTCCTTTAATCTTCCCATCGATGGCGGCATACTGGGCTGCGACATCACCGAGGATTATCGTAGAATTGTCAACATATGTGTTTCCTTTGGACAATACATTCCCCTGTATGGAGGAGCCCTGCATTTCGGCGTTGTTGCATGTCAAATCGCCCACCAGCATGCCATTCACACTGGCATCTTTCAAAACCTCTACCTTACCGCGAACATTCCCGTCTATCTTAACGCTGGCAAGAGACTTTATATTACCTATTATTACGGTATTTTTGGATATCACGGTGGTCTCCTCCAGCTGTCCCATAAAGCCGGGGCTTTCATTCCCGTTGCCTTGCGACGCAGGCGGATAGTACCTGTTGTCTGAAGGGGGTTTGCCTATATTCTGAAATTCCGGTACCGCATCGGAGATATTTGCTTTACTTTCGTCATAAGATCTGGTATTCATATCGGCAGAGGAGCTTTTTCTTGTGGCCTCCGGTGTATCCTGATCTGCCTGTTCCGGCATTTCCAGGTATGCGTCCAGCTCAGAACGGGTTTTAGATTTTTCTTCTAAATCGGAGCCAATCAACCCTCCGAAACTCAAAAGCTCTCTGAGTGCCTGATAAAAATTATCCTTCAGACTCATTTGAAATCTCCTGTTCTAATTGCTTATTTGAGCATTCTTTTAACAATTTACCGAAATTGTTAAGGATTGTCCTGGTTACCCCGAATGTATTCTTCAATCGATATGTTGATATATTCCAAATATTTCTCAATATCCTTCTGGTAGTTTATAAGTTCCTCCAGTTGCCCTTCTATTTTTGCGGCCTGCTCACTGCTCATTTGTTCGCGAAGATCTGATATCTGAAGCAGCATGGATTCGTCAAGCTTTTTTTGCATCATGTCAAGCTGTGAAAATATAGGGTCTGAGGTCAATTCGCGAAATTCGTCAAACCGGGTGCTTATTGTCTCATCAAAGCTTTGCTCTATCACCGGCGTCTGCTCACCAATCAGCTGTGCCAGTTCTTCCTCAAGCTCGTCAAGGCGCCTTTTTATGGAATTGCTCAGATTATTTAACTCATTTATCAGCTCATCGGGGGTTACTGCATCAATCTCGGCAACAACCTGCTTTGTCTCCCGCAGCTCTTTTTTTAAGACAGAACACTGTATCCCAAAATAAACAGCCAGAAAAAAAGGAAGCAACAATACCAGTATGATAACTGCTATTATGAGATGCCGAAAAAACCTGACGCTTCCAAAATACACCCTTTTCACCTCAAGCAGCTAAAAAATCAAATACAAGCTTATCAACCGGTAAGAGCGGATATTCGATTAATTCAGCATATTTTCTACATAATTATGTATTTCATTATATAATGTGACATATTAAAAGTCAACCAAGTGATTTTGTATCATTCTGACTACCGCATAGAGAGGTAATCAGTCTTGCTATTTCCTTTTCAAGGCACAGATAGAACAGTATAAAAAGCATGTCCACAGCTCCGATAAAAAACAGGTTCCGATTGTTGATGTCGGCAAGCTCCGGGTAATTTATAAAGAGATATGCTTTGAACCATTCTGAATTATACGGGGGTATTGCTTTCTTTTTTCTCACCGCTGCCATATTGCCGGAAAAGCTCTCAGGTATGGCATTGTCTATATTCGTGATGCCTTTACCCATTATCGCGCTGTACACGGAGCGCATCTGATGCTCACTCATGTACTCGCCGTTACATCTGACATTGCACAGGGCGGGCAGTCTCACGGCAAAGCTAAAGACAATCAGCTTAAAAAGCTTCATAGAGTCATCTGAACCCAGAATCCCACATGTGCTGTCATTTACCGGTATATGAAACGCGCTAAGCCCGTCAACATTCTGTATGTTGTTGAGCACTACCTTAAAAAAGTCCTTGGTATCACAGGTATAAAAGGATTGTGCGCTCAGCGCATATAAATATCTGGATGCTTTAAAAAGGCTGGCGCCCGCTCTTAAAATAAACTCTGTCAGCTTTGATATCGCTTCCTTTTCATTTGGAAACTTCATGTCAACCTTCCATTCTGCCAGAGGGCAAAATTCGCCGGATATTGTGCTCCGGAAACAACTATTTTAAACACCTGGCTTTAATATACGCCGCCATCGGCAGACGCACATCTTCCACCGATACGGAATTATACCCTAATTTGTCGTAAAATACAACAAATTTTTCTATTTTATGACTTAAGTCGACATAATATTCGCCATATAATTAAGGTCCACTGAACAAAAGGGTTTTGCAAAACGCATCGCAAAAACAAACCTGTTTTGCCCGTTTCAGATACATTGATTGACTGCCCCAGTGGATTTGCGTTCACACGCTGCAAATCCACCGGGCTACAAACAGGCATTTCATTAATTATTATTTTAGTTTATTCACGGTTTATAACGGATAATCCCTTCCAATACTTAGCCGGCCCACCCCAGTTTTTCAAATATTGAAATTACATATATTGTATGATAATATAAAAACAATAAAAACAGCTTTAATCAGTAATTTTCCAAAGTTGTCAGTATACCAATAATCCTCATATACAGCTAAACCGAGACGGGGGACTATATTAAACGGCTATACAAATATAAATTCGGCATGCCCCTGCCGTAAAAGAGGCGACCGCAGCGCACAGACACATAAGCTGCGGTTCATGGAGTTTATATGGTCAACGATGTAATTGCGTTTTATGTACCCGACAGCAATACTCTGCACAGCTTGCGCCTCGGACACACACTGATTAACTTTATTCTCAGTGACTTTTCATATTTTGCCGAGCAGTGCATAGAAGCCGTCCAAAAATACCAGAGAACGGGAGAAAACACTCTGGAAAAAGCCACTGTTCTGAAGGAATACATCAGAAACTGCCATCCATATTGCTCCGCGCTGATAAATACAGAGTTCAGTAAAATTGTAATTGACTGTATAATAGATTACCTGTGCACCTCTAACAACGTAGGCCTGGAGGAGCTATGGGTAAAAAACCTGTCCGCGACAGACGAATTCGGAAAAGCTGTTTTCCGCCGGATTACGGAATACAAAACAGGCTATTCAATAAACCAGTGGAAAAACCTGCTTCGAATGCAGGTTTATTCAGCCTCAAAAGCAGCGATTATATATGGCAGCGGGGGAGCAAACAGGCAGGAGCACAGGGCAAAAAAGCTCTATTTTGACATGGCATTCAAGCTGTCCGCAGAGGAACTGGGCGGCGGTGAGCTGCCTTATGTAAAATGCTGCAGTGTTCCTTTTCTGCCGGATTCCCCTTCCATACTCAAAAATGCGGCAAACACTCTGGAGCCAATGGTTAAGGCCATGGTAGGGACCCGGAGGATTAATTCACCGGTTAAGGGGCGCAATTGCACTCATGACCAGGCGGCCGGTCTTGCGATTAATGCGATTATGAGTATCAGAAGTCCCCTGTCATCGGAGATTGACCAGTTTATTAAAATCTATTCCGAACTCCCCGATGAAGTATATGAGCCCAGCTCATTTAAAGCCATAATCGACCTGGAATTTGACAAGCTTTTGGAACGCGGCCTCTACCTTCGTCCTCACTCGTCCGGTTATATAACGGCCAGATACTCTGATGGAGAAGGCTCCTTCGAGGACGAGCCGGGCACACAGAGCGATTTAGCCAATTCGGACACATCAAAAAAAAACACAGTTTCGATTAAGCTGCCCCAGACAGATCAAGCACCAAAAACCCCGCGGATTTTGAAAATCATAAATATGACCGAGGATCCCTCCCGGATATACTCCGGAAAAAGAACCATGCAGGAGATTAACGCCCGCTGCAGCCTTATATGGAGTGCCATGCAGGTTAGAACAGGCTGGAATATGTCTGTGTTGGAGAGAAACGAATGGTTCAGACAGCTGACTCAAATCCGCTATGGCATAGGAACCGGGGAGCTCTCTCCCGAGGTGCTGGACAGGTTTCTTGATGCAACTGAAGAAGTATACGGTGTAATCACGGGAGCGGGCTGAAGGGCGCTGTCCTCTCCCCTCCGGCTGGAATAGTTCAGTTGCTTTGGGTACCGGATTTGCCCTGATCCATCAGCTCGCCGAATACCTTTCCCAGACTTCCCTGTATAACAGTGACATTCTGATCACCTACGAATCTTGATATATTCACAGGTTCTTTGTTTATCACAAATATATCGGCTTTCCGGGCATACATCAGCAGCATATTTGCCGGATAAACTGCAAGGGATGTACCACCTACTATCACCAGCTCTGCTTTTTCAAGCTCCGCCCTCGATCTTTCCAAATTACGTGAATCCAATGACTCATTAAACAAAACTACATCGGGTCTGACCATAAAACCGCATTTGTCACATCTGGGCAGAGGCGGTTTTCCGGCAAATTGAGACTTGTCCATTTTCCGGTCATCATACTTTTCTTTGCAGTTTACACAATAATACCTTTTAGCCGAGCCATGCAGCTCAATAACATTGCGGCTCCCCGCTTCCTGATGCAGGCCGTCTATGTTCTGAGTTATTATAGTCACATGCTTACCCGGTTTTTTCTCCAACTCCGCCAGGAAGTAATGGGCCGTATTGGGCTTTATCCCTTCAATAATCATTACGTCCACATAAAAGTCAAAAAAGAGCTCGGGATTATTCCGCAGGGTTTCGGCACTCAGCATAGCCTCCGGATTCATGTCCTTGTACTTATTATAAATTCCGTCCCGGCTTCTGAAATCCGGTATGCCTGATTCCGTGGAAAAACCCGCACCGCCAAGCACGGCAATATTCGTCGCTTTGTCCAGCGCATTTTTTAATGCAATCAGCTTTTTATCCATTTTGAACCTCCTTATAAGTGTTACTCAGTGCCTGGTACATAAACAATCCGCTAAGGGTCTGCATACTATACAATATATACCATAGATGATTAAAAATCAAACGGGGACAGGCTGCTTTAAGCCGCCTTCGCCCCCCGCCAGGCCGCTTTTCCCACTTTTCTATTGACAAATACGGAATAAAGCGGTATAGTTTTGCCATTCATAAGGGTCAAGATCGAAGGAGTGCAACAATGAGACAAGCAGGAACCAGGACAATGGGAATATCAGGCCGTATGCGCATGTATATGCGCATGTGCACGTGTGTTCAATTGTCCGATACGTTTTCTGCTTTGCTTTAAATCAGGCGGCCTTGAAAACAGTCGTTTGATTCTTCATAGATTACCCGGCAGGCAGGAACGAGTGTTTCCTGCTTTTTTATTACCTGAGCTCTGCGCAATTGCAGTTTCTGACAAAGGGGGATGTCCATTTGATACGGCTGCAAAATATAAGTAAAGTATTTTATACCGATAGCGGGCCTGTTGAAGCTCTCAAAGACATAAATCTTTCGATAAAAAAAGGCGAAATATTCGGGATAATCGGACTATCAGGTGCCGGAAAGAGCACGCTGGTCCGGTGCATAAATTTTCTTGAAAAACCCACCGAGGGAAATGTAATACTGGACGGTCGGGATCTGGGAGGCCTGACACGCAAGGAGCTTTTAAAGGCAAGGCAGTCCATTGGAATGATCTTTCAGGGCTTCAATCTCCTATCCCAGCGAAACGCCCTGCGCAATATATGCTTTCCCCTGGAGATTGCCGGAGTTTCAAAGTCTGATGCAAAAGCCCGGGCATATGAGCTGCTGGATATAGTCGGTCTGTCCGATAAAGCCAAGGCATATCCCTCCCAATTGTCCGGCGGCCAGATGCAAAGGGTCACCATAGCCAGAGCCCTGGCAACAAACCCGAAGGTACTGCTGTGCGATGAGGCAACAAGTGCACTGGATCCAAACACAACCCAGTCAATTTTGGAGCTGCTAAAGGATATAAACCGAAAATTCGGCGTAACAATAGTCGTGATAACCCACGAGATGAAAGTCATAGAGCAGATCTGCAACCGGGTAGCGGTTATTGACCGGAGCCGGATCGTGGAGCAGGGGGATGTCCGGGAAGTATTTATGCGCCCCAAGTCGGATATTGCAAAGCAGCTTATATTGCCCAAATCCGAGGCAGTTGAGTTTTTGACCAGCCGTCGCTGCCTTAGAATTGTATTTGACGGAAACTCCTCCTTTGAGCCCATCATATCAAATATGACCCTTGAATGCCACGCTGTGGTAAACATACTTTTCGCGGATACCAAGAATATAGACGGTAAGGCTTTCGGACAGATGGTTTTACAGCTTCCGGATGATGACACCGCCATTGAGAGAATTAAGGCGTATTTGGAATCTAAAAACATTTTATATAAGGAGGAATACCTGAATGCTTAAGCTGCTTGGAAACGGAATATTGGAAACCCTGTATATGACCGTAACATCCACGGCTCTCGCCTATATCATCGGCTTGCCTCTGGGTATTCTCCTGAGCGTGACTGACAGGACCGGGATCACTCCAATCCCTACGCTCAACAAGATACTGGGCTTTATAGTCAACCTAATCCGCTCAGTTCCCTTCTTAATCCTCCTTGTGGCTATTTTGCCCATCACAAGAGCCATAGTGGGCACAACAATAGGCTCCACCGCCACAATAGTACCTCTTGTATTCGCAGCCGCGCCCTTTGTGGCTCGTATGGTGGAATCCTCTATCAAGGAAGTGGATGCCGGCGTTATCGAGGCCGCCCATTCAATGGGTTCCTCACCTGTTCAGATTATTTACAAGGTCTTAATCCCGGAAGCCACACCCTCATTAATTATTGGCGCTGCGATTGCCATAACCACCATACTTGGATATTCGGCAATGGCCGGTTTTGTGGGCGGCGGAGGCCTGGGCTCAATTGCGATAAATTATGGTTACTACCGCTATCAGGAGGATGTAATGCTCATAACGGTTCTGCTTCTGGTCGTAATTGTGCAGATATTTCAAGAGGTGGGCATGAAAATCGCCAAGGTCGCCGATAAAAGAATAAGGTCTGAAAAATAACACTCCGGTACGTTATAAGCTGCCCCTATCTGCTTTACATATTTATTGTTCTATTTAAAATGCGCCGCCAGACGGCTTTAGTATTATTTTTTGAAAAGGAGTTATGAAATTGAAAAGATTTTTAACACTGCTTTTATCCCTGCTTTTTGTTTTTGCGGCACTCACCGGCTGCTCAGACAAGAAAACCGCCGACGATAAAACTATAAGGGTCGGGGCCAGCGTCACTCCTCACGCAGAAATCCTTGAAGTGACAAAGGATATTTTGGCTAAAGACGGTTATACCCTTGAGATTGTGGAATACAATGACTATGTATTGCCCAATACCGCTACGGAGAGCGGAGAGCTTGACGCAAACTACTTTCAGCACCAGCCTTATCTGACCGATTTTAACGCAGAAAACGGCACCCACCTTGTGGCAGTTGCGTCCATACACTATGAGCCTTTCGGAATCTACGCGGGCAAAACCGACTCATTGGATGCTCTTAGCGATGGTGCTGTTATAGCCGTTCCCAATGACGGCACAAACGAAGCCAGAGCTCTCATGCTCCTGGAGGATCTGGGTCTGATCACCCTGAAAGAGACTGCGGACTTTACTGCAACCATACTGGATATTGAAGATAATCCTTTGAACCTGAACATAAAGGAGATAGAGGCCGCCCAGCTGGCTCGCTCCCTCCCTGATGTGGATATGGCTGTCATAAACGGCAACTATGCCATAGAGGCCGGGCTCAACGTCTCCGATGCTCTGGCTGTTGAGGATAAAGACTCTGAAGCCGCCCAGACATACGCAAACGTACTGGTTGTAAGGGAAGGAAACGAGAATAACAAGGGTATCCAGGCCCTGGTCAAGGCCCTTCAGAGCGAGGAAGTCAGAGAGTTTATAAACAACACATATAGCGGCTCCGTAATACCAATATTTTAAGAATTATTTCGCATAGCAAAGGCACGCTCTCCTGGGCGTGCCTTTGCTATGCGCTGACTTTAATAAGCTTTATAACTGTTTTTTGTTTAAAATTATGACAGACAGGATTTAAGCTCAGCTGTCAGCAAAACGGCTCCGTAGCTGCGCCTGAAAATAATGTCGCCAGCTCCCCCTGGGTTATCCCGGCTTCCCTTCGTTTCGCAGAAATAATCTGAGCAATTTTTAAATCCTTCATATTGACCATCGGAAACTCAGATATTCAATTGTCATCCGCCAGTTGCCTTTGTATCCCTATGGAGTTGCAGTTGATAAAATCAACCGGGGGAAACTGAATGCAAAAAAGGAAGTGAAAACCTGTTCCCAGTGTGGCATTATTCTCCCCTTCCGAGCGCGGGCTGTCATTGCGCGGATACAAAACCTTCTTCCCTTTCCAGCCCTTTCAGCCTTCGCCATACGGTGAGCATCATAGTCGTAAAGCAGGCTGTACCGCCGATAATATCGGATACAGGCTCTGCCAGAAAAATTCCCTCAGCCCCCATTCCTGTTATTGACGGCATTAATAATATCAAAGGTATCAGAATAATCGCTTTTCTGAACAGGGAGAAAAACACCGCCTGCTTTGCCTTTCCAAGGGACACAAATGTATTCTGTCCCGTCATCTGTAGCGCCATCATGAAAAAAGCGCAAAAATAATACCGTATTGTCCGGACTCCGACTGAAATCAGCTCGGGGTCTTTGTTGAATATGACAATGAATATTTTCGGAACGGCCATGATTACCAGAGTTATAAGCAGTGTATATGACATACATATAACTGTCTGAAATTTGATTGCCTTACGCACTCTTGAATACTGTTTTGCCCCGTAGTTGTATCCCAGGACAGGCTGGGAGCCGCTCATAAGGCCCGACAGGGGCATATGAACAATCTCCCGGAGCGAGTTTATAACGGTCATAACTCCCACATATATGTCTCCCCCAAGGCCGCTGAGAGAGGCATTATACAGAAAGCTCACGGCACTGTTGGTTATAGCCATTGTAAACCCGGTCAACCCAAGGGATATTATCTTTTTTATAATCTTCGCCCGCGGACGCAGATTTCGGATTTTGATTCTCAGCAGGGCTTTCGGCCCGGTTAAAAACCGAATAACCCACAGGCAGGAGATAAACTGGGAAATCACCGTGGCCAGAGCTGCGCCCTTAACGCCCATTTTCAACGCAAAGATAAAAACAGGGTCCAGCACTATATTGGCTACGGCACCCAGCAGGACCGTAAGCATACCCGTTCCGGCAAAGCCCTGGGCGTTAATAAATGGGTTCATCCCAAGGCTTATCATTACGAATATTGTCCCCACAAGATAGATGGATATATAGTCGTTTGCATATTGGAAGGTGGCCTCACTGGCTCCCGCGAGCCGCAGCAAGGGCTCTTTGAGGGCAAGGCCGAGTATGGATACAGCGGTACCGAAGACAATCAAAAGAAAAAAGGCGTTGCCCATGATAAGCTCCGCCCGCTCATCGTCATTTTCTCCTCTTGCTATTGAAAAAAGCGGAGAGCCGCCCATTGAACACAGACTCTGAAACGCAGTAATGACAGCGATAATCGGGAACGCCAGCCCTATGCCCGTCAATGCCAGGCGTCCGTCATCGGCCATGTGTCCTATATACATGCGGTCCACGACACTATAGAGCAGATTTATGAAAAGGGCCAGTGTCATAGGTCCGGAAAGTCTCAGAATATTGCCGGCCAGACTCCCCTTTGAGTAGTCGTTTTTTCTTTTGTTCAATTTTATACCAGCTTGCTTATAATATTCATACTCCAGGGGCTGTCGTAAACCGTGGTTTTCAACAGCCCCTGATAATCATCGGGTCTGAGCTGTCAGGCTCAGCGCTGGTTGATGTTTTTATAGTTCTTAAACAGCGTATCGGGCGCCGTCTTGATTATCTTATCCGTCGTCCAGCCTTCCATGTCAAACATGGTAGTGGATATCGCAGGATTGGAGTAAAGGCCTATAAAACCGCCCATCGTCATGAATACGGAACCGGTTACATTCGCAGCTTCATCGGATGCCAGATAAGCTACAAAGGGCGCAAAAAGCTCAGGCGGCTGGGTTTCATCGTATTTTACAATAGGCTCTCCTGTCTTTGTGGACTTTTCGTCCTCGTCAACCACCTTGTCAAACAGTTCCATGTCCACAGAAGCCCTGGTTTTTGCCGCAGGACAAAATACATTGGCGGTTATCCCGTCGTCCGCCAGCTCGCATGCAAGGCCCCATGTCAAACCATGCACACCGGCGTTTGCCGCACAGTATTCCACCTGACGGATATCTCCACCCATAAAAGCAGGTGAAGAGCAGTTTATAATACGACCCCACTTCTTTTTCTTCATGTAGGGCACTGCGTGCCTGATTATATTGAAGTATCCCTTCGGCTTCACACCGGTGACCTTGTCCCAAAGCTCCTCTGTGATCTTCTCAACTGGAGCAAAGCCGAAAGCTCCCGCCACATTGACAACAATATCAATCGATCCGTAGGTTTCCACGACCTTATCGACGATTCTCTTTGCATCATCGAAATTGGTGATATCGCCGAAGCAGGCCGTCGCCTCGCCCCCCACCTTCCTTATGGCAGCCGCCGTAGTCTCGGCATCGCCCGTATATTTTTCAATTTCGGTATTATACCATTCCAGCTGTTCGGGCGTCAGGCGCTTTAGCTTTTCCTCGTCCAGCTGATTTGCGGTGTTTTTCTTTACCGGGCTCCGGTTATTTGTGACAACCTTAGCGCCTTCGGCGGCCAGGGCAATAGCAATGGCTCTTCCTATACCCTGTCCCGAACCGGTCACAAGCGCAACCTTTCCTTTTAATAAATCTCCCATTTTAAACCTCCTGATTAATATGAAACTTCGGTGTTTAGTCTAATATATATTAAGCCGTCAAATCTTTCAAGAGCAATCCTTCCGTTTTTTCAGTTCTCAGGGCATCCGACAGAATTGAGCCGGCCCGTTCATTTAAACGACCTTGCACCCCCAAGGACTGCTTTTAGGGTCTAAAAAGGTATTGACATCCCCCCTCTGTTGTTGTAATATTTTACCATAGGCGGTGTGCCCCCATTATTTTCTGGAGGTTAATGATGAGAAAAAAGCTGGGTTTCTTTTTAGTCATTATTCTGATAGCCGGACTGTTAATTCCGGGCTCGGCATATTCCAAAGATGAGATAAGTGTTAAGAATGTAATACTCATGATTGGTGACGGCATGGGATACAATCAAATCATGGCTGCGGACTATTATCTAACAGGGGATTGCGGTACCGCAGTTTACGAATGTTTTCCGGTAAAGCTGGCAATGAGTACATATTCCTACGGATTATCCACGGACACAAGCGATGATGAACTTGGAAGATATCACCCCAGGCTGTGGAATGAGTTTTCCCTGTTTATGAGATATCCGACGGACTCTGCGGCAGCAGCCACTGCCATGTCCACCGGCACAAAAACATATGACTCGGCTATAGGCGTGGACCAGGACGTAAACCCACTAAGGCACATGATTGAGGATTTCGAAGCTATGGGCAGATCTACAGGCGTGGTTACAACCGTTCCTGTCAGTCATGCCACACCCGCAGGCTTCGTTGCCCACAATGAAAACAGGAACAACTACGGTGAGATAATTGCTGAAATGGTGACAAAGAGCACAATCGATGTCATAATGGGAGCCGGAAATCCCGATTATGACGATAACGGTGCTCCCCTTTCAACACCTTCATACAACTATATTTCTGAAATGATCTGGAAAGGGCTGAAAAACGGCACATTAAGTTTATCCGCTACCGACAGGGATGATGAGATTGAGAACTGGACCCTTATTGAAACCAAAGAAGAATTTGAAGCCCTGCAGACGGGCGATACCCCCGAGCGAGTCATAGGAGTGGCACAAGTCAACACAACCCTGCAGCAATACAGGGGGGATTACAGCACCTGGAGTGAGGACGCCTTTGTGGTTCCTTTCAATGATAACGTACCTGATCTGGCCACTATGACCAGGGGAGCCCTCAATGTTCTGGACAACAATGAAAAGGGTTTCTTCCTCATGATAGAGGGAGGCGCTATTGACTGGTGCGGCCACTTTGGCCTGAGCGGCCGTCTCATTGAAGAAATGGATGATTTCAACAGAGCGGTGGAGGCAGTCTGCCAGTGGGTGGAGAGCAGCAGCAGCTGGGATGAGACCCTTCTGATTGTTACAGCCGACCATGAAACAGGATATCTGACAGGTAAACAAAACTCATACGCGGACATAGTTAACAGCGGAAAGGGAATTATGCCCAAAATGTACTGGCACGATAACCGGTTTGAAGGATATGTATATGCCGGGATGCTCTGGCATACAAACCAGCTGGTTCCGTTTTATGCCAAGGGAGCGGGAGCGGAAGCGTTTTATGAGGTTGCCGATGAAAAAGACCCGGTCAGAGGACACTATCTGGACAACACCGAAATCTCCCAGGTTATAAGATCACTGGTTCCCGCCACCCCTTAGGACGATACTGGAAAAGCAAAAATCCCCCGGTCGGGGGATTTTTTATGCTTTATTTCAAAAAACCGTAATCACCATATTATTCTTATAACTTTCACCCGGGGGCAGAGATATCAAATCCTCCTGCTTTGACAGGTCCTCAATCACATCCTGCCTGGAAGGAAGGGATGTGATTGGCTCAATGCAGATATAAGGCGCCTTTGTCTTTGGCTTATGCCAGAGGGCAAGATACCTCATATCCGGATAGCTCACCGTTACTCCTCTGCTTCCCTTTTCGGATTTCAGGGTAACCGTTTTGTCCACATTGTCAAGTATAATCGCGTCATTGTCGAAAAGCTCATGCCTCAGGCGCAGCACTCTGCCGTCCTCCAGCGGAAAATCTTTGCTAGTGCCGTCCACAAAACAGGCCGGAGTCATGCCGATATGCCGGGGAGTATGCCTTTGGGAGAATTCCAGCAGATAATCTTCAAAGGCCAGCCCCTCCTCCAGGGGTATATTGTATCCTGGATGGCTTCCCAGCCCGAAATACATGGTGCCCTCGCTTTTATTTAATATGTTATATTCCATTGCAATTCTATTGTCCTCAAGCCTATAAGCTATGGAGAAAACAAATGAGAAGGGATACTGCTCAAGGGTATGGGAGTTTTCGGTGGTCGAAAAACATATGAAGTCCGGGCTTTTTTTAATGGTTTCCATCTCCATATACTGTATGAAGCCATGGAGGCCCATTTTATACTTCTTGCCATCCAGCAGATAAGTTTCCTGTGTCAGTCTCGCAAAATAAGGGAACATATGTATCGCTTTTGGGAGCCAGTAATCCGGATGTCCCTGCCAAAGGTATTCACACCCGTCCGGATCCTTAATCGATTGCAACTCCCCTCCGAGAGACGCTATTTCAACACGCAGCTTTTCATTTTCGAGGGTATAAAGAGCCATAGCTTTAGTTCACCTGCTTTTTATTTCATTTTACTTCTATTATATAGTAATTTTTTATCAAATCAATAACGTTTTTTTATAATTCAGGGAAGATTTCGCCATAAAGGGCTTATAAATGGAACTTATTCAAAATAAATACGTCATTTTATTTTGAAGGGATTAATATGAAATTGAGGAAATGTATAAAAGCTATTGCATGTATTTAAACAAAATGAAAAAAACTGATAACCTTCATGAATAATTATTCAATAATGCTGTATTTGGCTTCATCAAAGCCGTCTGCAAAAAAGGAGCTAGAACAAATGAGCGCTCAGCGAGAGATTCTGGTAGAAAAGGCAGAATGCTTCAATGCGCTGCTTGGTAGTATTCCATGCTATGTAAAGGATATCTGGACCTTTATTGTGGGGTATATCCGTACCCATTATGTAATGGACGAGAAATGGGACGGGCATTCGGAATTAAAATTCCGCCGGGGCGGAAAAACACTGCTTACAATATATCTGAAACCCGACAAAGTAAGCGCTCGAATTATATTCGGAAAAGCCGAGCGGGAGAGCTTTGAGCTGCAATTTTTTAACTTCTCTGAGTATGTTAACAAGTGCTACAATGAAGCCACTACATATCATGACGGTAAATGGATGGTTTTTGATATTAAAGATATGGAAACTGCCAGGGAAATAGTCATGCTCATAGAAATAAAGAAAAAGCCCACCAGAAAACCTGCAAAAAATCCAAAAATCCTTTCTCCTTGCGGGAAGAACTGTAATATCTGCCCCCTCTATAAAGACAATGCAAAAACACAGTTCCGCAGAAATGAGCTGGCAATAGCCTTGGCAAAATGCCTTGGAGGCTCTGCTAAAGGTATGGATAAAGCCTGTCCGGGCTGCAGCCTCACAAACAATGCCAGACCGATAAACGGCGGCTGTGAGCGGTACCACTGTGTAAAAAGCAAAGGCATATCAAACTGTATCGAATGTGCAAAGGGATACTGTGCAAAAGAGTGCTTCGGAATAAATCCCGGATTATATATACCAGGACTGTCGGCAGATGAGGTAACTGAGTATATAATCCCCTTTTGCAGAGCAGTTGAGGTCTTTAATGACAGCTTATGACTTGATGATAAAGACAAACAGATATCTGATATCAGGGGGAGCCCTCACCGAGCATCAGAAAAAAACAATCGCGGGACAGCTTATCGGAGCCGTCACCAACTACGAAACAGCAAAGCGGTTTTATAAGAATGTCAGTTTTCCCGGTAATATAGACGAAAACGGCAGACGGATGTACCCTCTGTTTTATATACCGCCCCACGGTAAAAAGCTCATGACCCTATTGGGCCAGACTCCTAAAACCCATCTGTTCTCAGCAAATATGTACGAACTTGAAATTCTGCGCCTCCTTGCCGTGCTTGCACCCACTGACGAAAGGGTTTTCCACATGTTGCCGGAGACAAAGGTCAGGCTGAAAACAACCTGCTTTGGATACGGGGATAAGCCGTGGACGAGTGCTTTGACACATCACTGATTGTCCTGCGTTTTTTAGCCTCGGCATTTCCCGGTGAGCTTGAATGGATGAACTCCAGAATAAAGGTATATCATTCTCATTTCAATAACAAGCGCAGGGTCTGGTGCGTAAAATGGTATTACTGGCTCTGCCTGTCCGAGATGCCTGAAGCGCTGTCCATACCCGAAATAAGGTTTTACAAGGACGAGATTCTCGGACAGCTCTCACGCATCACCTTTCTTAGCAAAGGACATGATAAAAACACCTACACGATGCTTTATTACATTGCAAGAAACTGCCTTTCCAGATTGCCCGAAAAGGAAAGCGAGGCAAGCCGTATTTCAGGGGGGCGTCATCCCCCATACTTCCGCTTGATATGGTAAAATAACAGACATTAAAAAACACAACAAAAGTCGGCTTCCGGTTACCCGCTGGTTGCCGGTTTTGTTGTGTTTTCAGGATGTTTTTTGAGATATCAACAAAGATATTCCTACCTCAGTTGGTTTCCAGCAAAGCGTTTGCCGTAGTTTTTATTGCATTGTACTTTGCGGATATCTCCTCGGTGGATTCATTGATTTTTCCTATATACTCGTTTATGGTATTTATTTCTTTTTTCATTTCTCTGGCAATCTCCATAATATCGTCCGAGTTTTCACTAAGCTGCTCTTCGTGCAGTTTGGTTGAGTTGGCCGCATCCTTAGACTGGGCAGCATGGGCCTTAACCTCATTGGCAACAACGGCGAAACTCTTGCCGTTGACACCTGCTCCGGCAGCTTAAATAGCGGTATTTAATGATAGGAGAATGGTTTTATCCGATATCTCGATTATTTCTCCGGTTACCTTTCCAAAACTTATTATATTACTCTGCATAATATCTGTTTTTTCAGCCATCTTTTGCGCAATTGTTATTAAGTTGTCTGTTTTTGAAGCTATCTCGGCTACCTTTATCCTGTTTTCTTCTGTGGAAATTGCCACTTCATCCATTGAGCGGGTTATACTGCCTGCGGACTCTTTCATTTTAATATATTGCTCTTCCTTTAATTTGGTCGATTTCTCCATTTCCAGATTGTTATTCTCCACCTCTGCCTTTTCTTTTTCAAGCGCTCTCTTATTATATTTAATACAGTTTTCCACATGATTATATCCATTGTAAACCGATATAGCCATGGGCCCTGCAGCTTCCGTATCCGCAGGCGTTGCAGTTTTTATTCCGGTCTTCCGGAGTCAGCTTATGCATTTTCACAAATATACTGTCAAGTTCAGCTTCCGATTGCTCCTTGTTGCGGCAAACTTCTTCCGGTGTATAGCTGCGAATAAAATCGTCCAGATACGAAAATTTGCCCCCTGCACCGGACAGCACGCTATACTTTTATTGCAACCGGTACAGTTCTCCACAATTTTGGATATAACTGATTTTATCCCATTACCTCCATATGCCATCAATATTTATTCATTTTCTATCTTTACTTATTGGCCATTGCTATATTTATTATTTTTAAATATATGGTTCAAATATGTTAATGTTTTTTATGGTTCCGTAAAAAATCGCCGCTAAAAGCGGCATCCGGCACAGACCGGATGCCGCTTCTATGTTTTCGGCTTTACTCAATATCACCCAGGTCAAAGTCGTCAAGCCATTGAGCCGCCCTTTTGCATACGGTCTCAAGAGCATCGTCATCAAAGGGCAAGGCCAGGCCTGCCGCTGAAATCAGCTCAGTAAAGGTCTTCGTTCCGCCGGGACGAGTATAGTCCATATACGCCTTCCATGCCGCCTCCCTGTCGTCCATCATAAGCGCCCAGAACTGAAGAGCCACCGTCTGGGCCAGACAGTAGTCGATATAATAAAAGGGGGTCTGGTAAATATGGCCCTGTCTCTGCCAGCCCTTTCCCTCACCGTAGAAGGGGATTTCCCCCATCCTTACCCAGGGCATATATATTCCCAGCAGCTGTCTCCATATCTCATGCCTCTCTTCCGGCGTAATATGGGGATTTTCATATACTAAATGCTGGAAATGGTCAACCATAGTGCCATATGGTATAAATGTCAGGGCACCGGAAAGGTGGGTATACTTAAATTTTGCCGTATCCTTTCCAAAGAATCCCTCCGCCCATGGCCAGGCGAAAAACTCCATTGACATGGAATGAACCTCACAGGCTTCATAGGTGGGATTTTGCAAATCCGATGGGATTATATCCTTTGCCATATAGGCGGCAAAGGCGTGGCCGGCTTCGTGTGTTATGACTTCAACATCATGAGCGGTACCGTTGAAATTTGCAAATATAAAGGGAGCTTTATAATCCGCTATCATGGTGCAAAAACCACCGCCCGCCTTTCCCACACGGCTGAGCACATCCAAAAGCTCATTTTCATACATAAAGTCAATGAATTCAGCTGTCTCCGGTGAAAGCTCGTGATAGAACAATCTGCCATGGTTGAGAATTTCCTCCGGGTCTCCATGGGGCCTGGGATTTCCGCTGCGAAACTCCAGAGCGTTGTCTGCAAAGTTCATCGGATAGTCCTTTCCCAGTCTTTCAGCCTGTCTGCGGTATATACTGTCCGCCACAGGCACCAGGTGTTTTCTCACGGCCGCCCGGAATTTATCCACGTCCTCGCGATTATAGCTGTTTCTGGTCATGCGGTAATAGCCCAGCTCTATAAAATTCTCGTATCCCAGCTTCTTTGCCATGCTGTCCCGCAGCTTTACCAGTCTGTCATAGATTCTGTCCAGCTCTTTCCCGTTTTCCGAAAAAAAGCCCGCATCGGCATTCCATGCCGCAAGTCTCCTGTCATCGGAAACATCCTGCTTATAGGGCGCAAGCTGAGAAAGGGTATATTCACCGCCCTCAAAGGATATACAGGCGGAAGCAAGGAGCTTGGTATACTCCGTTACAAGAGCGTTTTCCTCCTGAAGCTCCGAAACTATTTCCGCAGAAAAAGCTCTGGTGCCTATCTCCGTATTCAGAAACAGCAGCTTCCCGTATTTCTCCTCAAATTTAGGTCTGAACGGTGTTTCAAGTAAGGTCAGCGCCCATTTGTGCATGTACTCCTCAACAATAGGATCATTCTCATCTAAAAACTTCTTTTCACTGTCATAGAATTCGTCCCTGGTATCTATTTCATGTCTTATATACGCAAGGGTTGCCATTGTGCTGTAGTGCCGGTATAACTCATCAACCTCTGAAAATATCTTTTCCGCACTCTCAAAATCCGTCGCTTTTTTAAAGCGCTCTGTCAACTGGGACAAATCTTCGGTCAATTTCTCCACATCCGGACGCCGGTAAATCATATCCTTGAATTTCATTGACTTCCTCCCTGTTTTTATAAACGTATTCATATGAACCTCTATTGTCCAATCTTCCGGAACATATAGGCTGTATTGGCCGTATCAAGCCTGATCACTTATGATACTCCTGCTCTTTGACATATTTGTCATACATCTCCTGGGTGACAGCCCGACTGCGAATAATATCACTGTAAAAGCGCGCGGACTTTTTCAACGTGCGCTCCTGACTGTCATAATCCACATAAACAAGACCAAATCTGGCCCTCTCTCCCTCAAGCCATTCAAAATTATCGCAAAAACACCAGTGATAATATCTCTCAATGGGCAGCCCGGATTCACAGAGCGCCTTCAGATGGTCGTATATATACCTGCAGCGAAATGAGTCGTTGTTGTCACAGGTCCCGTTTTCGGTTATATAGATGGGCCTTTTTATCAGGCTGTAGAGCTTGTTTGCGCATTTGACTATGCCTTTGGGATATATTTCCCATCCCAGATCGTTTTTGAGGGCGTCTTTTCTGGTCCCGTCCTCAAATTTAGAAACCGTAGTTCTTGTATAGTAGTTAAGACCGATAAAGTCACAGTATTCACCGGGCTCCGTCGGCATGACCCTTTTCAGGGGCCATTTAAAATTTCCAAAATACATGGCGTGTATAAGGGCTTCCTGAAAATAGTATTTCATAAGCTTCGTATTTAATCTGTGCTTCGGGTTTTTAGGGTCCAGCGGGTTGAAAACCCGCATATGGTGGGCAAAGCTGACCATGGTGTCCCTGTAGCCCATCTCTCTTCGGATTTTATGAATCATTTCATATGCCATAATATGACAGGCCGCCATTACCGACATGACTTTTACCGCTTTGGTAAAGGATTTTTCACCAGGAGGCCACAGCCCAAAGTAATAGGACTGGGTGGCGTAAACATTGGGCTCGTTTATCGTGATGAACCGGGATACAAGATCTCCGAAAGAGCGGGTTACCAGACTGACAAAATCCAAAAAATACTTTATGTTTTCCGGTCTTGTAAAGCCGCCTTTTTTTTCAAACCATATGGGATTTGTAAAATGATGGATTGTCAAAAGCACGGATATACCTTTCCCCCGAAGGTAGCTCAGTTCTTCCCTATAGCGCTCAATCGCGGCCTGGTCCACCTTGTTTTCAGTGGGGCACAGGCGCGCCCATTCGACTCCCATCCTATAAATTTTTATTCCCATATCCGCCATAAGGTCGGCATCTTCCTTCCAGCGGTTATAGTGGTCATTTGCCCGTGCCGGATTAGAGCCGTCGCGTATCCGGCCGCTGTGATACCAGTCATTCCAGCTGTGTCCCAGCTCACCGCCCTCAATCTGAGTTGCCGAGGACGCAACTCCCAAAAGCATATCCTTTTTCAGATTAAAAGTCATATACACACCTCCGATTTCTCACCTTTCCCCACAAGGAAACTGTCTTTGGATACAGTTTATTACATCCAGTATATTTTAGCAATCAAATAATAACTAATGTTCGCTGAACAAATACGTTTTGCCCATTTCAGACACATTGATTGACTGCCTGCAAACAGGCATTAATTATTATTGCGATAAAAAATAAAAATTTCAAGCGAATAAAACCATTCGCTTGAAACTCCGTATATATTTAATTTGGGCATTAAAATGGCCTATGTATTATTTTTCCCCGGCCTTATTTTAGATATGCATGCTTTTTCCTGAGCCTTTGGATAATTCCCTTATAAATATATCCACAATTTCCTTATCAAACTGAGTTCCGGCACATTTTTCAAGCTCGCAAACAGCTTCCCAATGACTCATCGCCTTTCTGTAAACCCTTCCGCTGGTCATGGCATCATAGGCGTCGGCAACGGAAAGTATCCTGCAAAGCAATGGTATCTTATCTCCCTTTATGCCCCTGGGATATCCCTGACCATCCCATCTTTCGTGATGGGACAGGATATAATCCGCCACCACCGAAAGCTCAGGGGTATTAAGGGCAATACGGTATCCAATTTCAGGATGTCGCTTTATCTCAATCCATTCTTCCTTTGTAAGAGAACCGGGCTTCTGAAGTATATCCCGATTAATCGCCACCTTGCCAATATCGTGGAGAACCGCCAGGAGCTCAAGGTCACTCATATCCTCCTCGGGCAGTTTCATTGCCCTTCCGATTATATGGCAATAGCGCTTCAGCCTGTCAGAATGCTCCTTGGTTTCCGAGCTTTTTTCATACAGTGTCCCCAGCAGAGCGTTTACAATTGAGTTTCTGTAGCTTTTTCCCTCCAGCAGTTTCTGGTGGTACATGTTTTCCTCCGCTTTCTGCAAAACTCGCTCAATATCCTCCGACTTGTTTTCCTTGACCGCGCATCCAAAGGAGATACTGACCTGCAGCCCGTTCTTCTTTTTGGCAACATGACTGTTGATCCTGCTCACAATGGTTTGGGCCTCATCAAGATTGGTCTCAGGAAGGATAATCAAAAACTCATCTCCTCCCCACCTGGCTGCAATATCGTCCTTTCTGCAAACCTCTTTAATGGTTTTGGAAACGCTTTTCAGCAGTTTATCGCCCATTTGATGCCCAAATACATCGTTAGTTATTTTCAGCCCGTTCACATCACCCATTATTACGGAAATGGGCAGCCGCCTGGGCACATCAATACGGCGCATTTCCTCTTCCATAAACCTTCGGTTGTATAGCCCGGTCAGAGTGTCATGGAAGCTCAGATAGAGGATCTGGTCCATATGCTCCCTCTCGTGGCTCACATCCCGAAATACCATTACAACGCCGTAAAGCCTGCCGCTTTTATCCTTTATGGGGACCGCGCTGTCCGCTATGGGAACAATGTGGCCTTTTTTGTGAGTCATAACGGTATGATTGGCAAGGCCGACAATTTTTCCGGTCTTTAACACCTTGGATATAGGATCCTCAATTGGTTCTCCGGTCTCCTCGTTTTTCAGCTTAAAAACATCTGTAAAGGGTCTGCCTATGGCCTCCTCTTCCGACCATCCGGTTATCTCCTGCCCTGCTAGATTCAGCCTTTTTATAATGCCGTTATTGTCAACGGTCACCACTCCGTCGCCTATTGAAGCAAAGGTTATGTCAAGCAATTCCTTTTGGCTACTGAGCTCCTGCTTATATTTTTCTCTGTCGGTGGAGTCAAAAATGATTGAGAACAGTTGCTTTTCGTTACCGATGGTTATGGGACAGGTATAAGCATCAATAATCCTTGTCTCCCCGTTTTTCAAATGGCTTTTATAGATTTTATACTTACCCTTTTCCCTGTCATGCTTTATTCCGGCTTGTTCTTTTCTTGTCAGCCTTTCATTTATATCACTGATTTTCATATTAAGCAGTTCATCTCTGGAGTAGCCATAGTAATCGCACGCCGAGGGATTTACATCCAAAATCTCCTTTGTCTTCGGATGAAATGTCAGCATTATCGCGTCATGCTCGTTAAACATAGTTTGAAGCCTTTGTGAGAGGCGCTCATTTTCGTCCCTGGCTTCCTTCAGCTCCGTTATATCCATTCTCGAGCCCACCAGGTATTTTACCTCATTGTCTATAATGATGGGCGTCAGACTTATCACCCATGTCTTTTTGCCGGTCTTATACTCTATGGTCTGCTCATATGTAATATTTTTCCGGGCTTTTACACAGCGCCTATAATCCCTTAAAATCGGTTTTCCCAGCGCCTCACCCATGGCTTCAATCGGCGTTTTCCCCTTTGTATGCTGCAAATCCACTTCTGCATACTGCTCATATACCTTGTTAAACCGCAGATAAGTGAAGCGATCACCCTCAACCTTTACAAGAAACATGGCGTCCTGGGTGTTGTTGAAAATCATCTCCAGTTCTCTGGTCAGATCTTCTATTTCGCCAGACTGTCTTTTAACTTCCTGTAAATACTTTTCCTGCTCTGTGATATCCTGATGGATAACGGCAAAATAATCTTTTTTTATGGAATAGGCAGTTACATCAAACCACCTCTCAGCGCTGACAAAGTATCTTTTGGTACACGCTGTTTTACCGGTCAGAACCACATTCCCAAGAAAATCAAGCCAATCAAAATCGTCTTTTTCAAAGTCAAAAATCTCTGTCGCTCTTTTCCCGATAACTTCATGGGCCTGCAGCTTCATTTCTTTTTCGTAGGCTTCATTCATATCAAGATATATAAAGTCGGCGGCCTTCCCCTCATCATCCCATATAATCTTATGATAAGCATAGGGCAAAGGCAGCTTTTTTAGCAAATCTACGGTGATTTTCTCCATTTTGGGTATCAATCCTTTCTGTCTGTCTTTCCGCATAAAGGAGCCAACCCGGCCTTTCCTTGAAAACCCGGACTGATTGCTAATATTTTGAAGCCATATATTATTTTTCGTTATTTTGACATACATATTTAGCAATAATTTTAAAAAAACATAATATTTGATGGTTTTGAGTAAATTTGTGATGTTACCCTTGATTATAACTTTGTTCAAGCTTAGAATATATTTTGACTACGCGGTTGAACCGGAGGTTTTTTGCAGATGGTTTTTTCAAAAAGAATGGAGCATTTCAGGCCCGGTATATTTTCTGTGCTTGCAAGTATGAAAAACTCCCGATTGAGCGCGGGAGAGCAGGTTATCGATCTGAGTGTCGGCACTCCGAATATACCGCCGGCTCGTCATATTATCAACGCCCTTATTAAAGAAGCAGATAATGAGCACAACTACATATATACTCTGGAGGATATCCCACAGCTTCAGAACGCCGTTACGGACTGGTATCAAAGAAGATACGGGGTACGGCTGGACCCAAAAACCGAGGTGACCTCACTATTAGGCTCCCAGGACGGTCTTGCCCACATTTCATTTACCATTGTTGATCCCGGAGACCTTGTTCTTGTTCAGGATCCGGGCTATCCCATATTCAGCGATGGGCCTGTTTTGGCAGGCGCTGAGCTTTATATGATGCCTCAAACCCGCGATAATGGCTATTTGATAAATTTAGAGGATATACCAGAGCATATCGCAAAAAAAGCAAAAATGATCATAGTATCCTACCCCAACAATCCGGTTACGACTGTCGCCCCAGAATCCTTTTATAAGGATTTGGTACAATTTGCAAAGAATTACGACCTTATAGTGCTTCATGACAATGCCTACAGCGAGCTGGCCTTTGACGGTCTGACCTTAGGCAGCTTTCTCCAATTCCAGGGCGCAAAGGATATTGGTATTGAATTCAATTCCCTTTCCAAAACCTATGGGCTCGCCGGCGCCAGAATTGGTTTTGCGGTGGGCAACAGTGATATTGTCAACATGCTCAAGACACTCAAGTCCAATCTGGATTATGGGATGTTCCTGCCCATCCAAAAAGCTGCCATAGCCGCCCTTACCGGGCCGCAGGACTGTGTTACCCGCACCAGAAAGGCCTATGAACGCAGGCGCGATATCCTGGTGGACGGCCTGTGCTCCATAGGATGGCAGATATCAAAGCCCAAGGCAACCATGTTTGTATGGGCGGAGCTTCCTAAGCCCTTTGAGAGCAGCGAAGCCTTTGTTACAGAGCTTTTCGAAAAAACCGGCGTTTTGATGACACCTGGGTCGGCGTTCGGGCCTTCCGGCGAAGGGCATGTTCGTATCGCCCTGGTTCAGAACGAAGATAGCATCCTTGAGGCCATAAGCTCCATCGATAAATCCGCAATATTGAAAAAGATATAAAACTACTCCCCTTGAAACTTTGCTTTCAAGGGGAGTAGTTTATTTGTCATTTTAGTCCCAGTTTTTTTCTTTTATCCCTGATATGCCGCTCTATGCCGTCGGCAATCTCCTTAGGCTCATCGCCCAGAGCCACCTTCCCACCTGTCAGCTTCTCCACATCCTCAGTAAGCAGCTTGACAAGCTCCGGCGCGCCTGTGACAAAGGGGACAGGTGAAAGGTGGGTATATGCCCCGAAGGCCACAGCAAAGACACCGTCTATTGTTGCCTTTTGTTCCATCCACTCCGGCGCGGTAACGGCTATTGGAAGCTCTGGTATATCCAAATCCATATGATTGGCAAGGGCCGTTACCAGCATCGATATTCTCCCCGTATCCGTGCAGGTTCCGAAGCTCAAAACCGGAGGAATTCCAAGGGTTTTGCAGACTTCCTGAAGTCCTTCTCCCGATAGACTGACCGCATTGGTATTGCACAAGCCTGCCACCTCAAGGGCGTGATTTCCGCATCCTGCGCTGACAACAAGTATATCTCTTGCGATAAGCTCCTTTACCAGATTAACGGTAACAAAGTCCTGAGGTCCATTTCTAAGACTCGAGCAGCTTGCCAGTGCCACAATCCCCAGTATTTTGCCAGAGGCTATTACATCAACCAGAGGATCCAGCTTATTACCCAGCGCTCCCATCACAGCCTCCGTTGAAAAACCGGCAACGGCTTTTTGGACCGCATTGGGAACCTTCGGAATAATCTTATCCTTTCGATTTTTGTAATTTTCAATAGCCAACTCTATCAATCTTTCTGCCATTCCCTCAGCCTCCTCCGGACTGTAGGGCATCTTGTGCTCAAGTCCCGGAATATCAATAATAGTGCTGACGGAAACAGGGGTAAATATATACTTTACGGCATATTCACCAATGGTGGGCGGGCAGCAGTTTTCCTCCATAGCCAGAACATCTACAGTCCCTGTGGCAAGAAGGGGCTCTATACTGAGCCAGTCGCCCATTAAACCGGCAAAGACGTCATCAACCTCAAAGCGCTGCAAAAGCTCCTGACCAGTTTCAATAGAGCCCACAACCCGCAGCCCCTTCGCTCCTGCCTCTTTAGCCCTCTCCTGTACCTCCCTGAGCCTTGCCTTCTGCAATACGGCAACTCCAAGCCAGGGCTGATGCCCATTGAAAACGATGTTAACATACTCCGGATCCATTATACCCAGGTCCACATTGACCTCATGGGGAGCGGGCGTCCCGTAGAGGATATCCTGAACCATTTCCAATCCTATCTGAGCATTATATATAGTAGCTAAGCCAAGCCGCAAGGCCTTAAGAGCCAGCGAAACATAGTTTCCATCCATATTGGTAAGACAGCTGGCAACACAGTTTTGCTCCTCGTGTACGGCGCCCGCCGGATAAATTCCCAGCTCACGCCATTTATTCAGCCGCTTTTTGGGGGCAAAGGCTTCCACCATAATATTGGGCTCTCCGGCTCCTGTCCTGAGCTGTTCTTCGAGAAGCTCCGCAAGGGCAACGGCCATCCGCTCATTTGTCTGATTTGTATCAATCCCCAGGGTTTGGCACATCCATTTCAATTTATTCGTGTCCGTGAGTTTAAACGGTGTCTTACCCTGCGCTGTTGCCCTGAGGGTTCTAAAGGCTTCATACGCGTGATGGCTGTAGGTTGCAGCCCCCATCACATTGTGCAGAAGGAAATCCCGCATGGCCATGGCGTCGGGCCCGATGCCGCACACTCCCTTATCCTGAGGTCCCCTGTCACTTATTCTGCAGGGCCCGTTTGAGCACAGCTTGCAACTCAAGCCCTGCAGGCAGTACTTACAGCGTATTTTTTCCTGTGACCGGTATCTGTCAAAGGCGTTGGTCATGCCATCTGCTCTGATGCGCTCCATCATTTCTTCCACCGAATCGTGAATACTGACTCTTCCCTCATATGGGGCCTTTTTTAACTCAGCCATAATAATTCCCCTTTCTCATCCATGTAAACAGTAATATCTTCTTTCCCTGAGATAATTTAACCCGTATAGTGGCTTTTATGAATATGATTAATTTTCCATGAGCAGAATGAATATATGACTTATATTCGATTGGAGAATCTTCATGAGAGCACTACTTGTATATCCTGAGTATCCGCTTACCTATTGGGGTTTCCAGCATGCACTGAAATTTATAAATAAAAAAGCGGCCTATCCTCCCCTCGGCCTTTTGACTGTTGCGGCTCTTTTGCCGGATTGTTGGGAAAAAAGGCTTGTGGATATGAATACGGACAGGTTGAGGGACAAGGACATACTTTGGGCTGACTATGTTTTTATAAGCGCCATGGCTATCCAGCGCCATTCGGCCAGCAACGTTATAGACCGCTGCAGGAAGCTAGGTATAAAGACTGTCGGGGGCGGCCCTCTTTTCACATCGGATCCGGAGGACTTCGGCCATGTGGACCATCTGCTTCTCAACGAAGGAGAAATCACTGTTCCGGCCTTTTTACGGGATTTGGAGGAGGGCCGGGAGCAGCACCTATATACGACTGACCAATACGCAGAGCTTGAACACTCACCGGTTCCCCGCTGGGATCTGATCAAAACAAAAAAATATGCTTCGATGAATATCCAGTATTCCAGAGGCTGTCCTTTCAGCTGTGATTTTTGTAATATAACGGCGCTTTTCGGAAGCAGGCCCAGGACAAAAAGCTCCGGTCAAATCCTGCGGGAACTGGAGGCCATACATGCCTCCGGCTGGCGGGGCAGCGTGTTTTTCGTGGACGATAATTTTATATGCAATAAAAAGCAGTTGTTGGAGGAAATCCTGCCCTCGATAAAAAACTGGATGCAGAAACGCGGATATCCCTTCAACTTTCTGACAGAGGCATCCATCAATCTGTCCGATGACGAGCGGCTTATGACCATGATGGTCGAAGCAGGCTTTCGCAGCGTCTTTATAGGGATTGAAACTCCGGATGAGAACAGTCTTGCTGAGTGTAAAAAGAGCCAGAACAGAAACAGGGACCTTATTTCCTGCATAAAAAAAATCCAGCGATACGGGCTGGAGGTGCAGGGCGGATTTATTGTGGGCTTTGATAGCGACTGTCCTTCCATCTTCAACCGGATGGTGGATTTCATCCAGGAAAGCGGAATAATATCGGCAATGGTGGGACTCTTGAATGCACCGAAAGGAACAAAGCTCTACCAGCGGCTCTCCGGCGAGGGCAGGATTACAGAAGAGTTTTCGGGTGATAATACGGGCCTTGCCATGAATTTTTCACCCAAAATGAACAAAGAGATTTTAATCAGAGGGTATAGAAAAATTGTAACAACAATATACTCGCCAAAGCACTACTACAATCGAGTTTTAAGCTATTTAAAAAACAGCGGCGGGTTAAGGCCCAAGTGCATTGTGATAAACCCTGTCTACATCCTGGCTTTTTTTAAATCAATAATCCGTCTCGGTCTTATTGGAAAGGAGCGGTTTCATTTCTGGAAGCTCTTTTTATGGTCCCTGTTCAGGCGGCCAATGCTCCTTCCGGCTGCTATCAAATATTCAATCTTCGGATATCACTTCAGGAAGATATACGAAAGCTTTTGCAACAATGCAGGCCCGGAATTTGACGGTGACATTTAACGCCTTTGTTTTCCCGTTTCCTGAACCCCGCTGGGTCCCAAAGGATATCTTCCTTCCGAAAATGTTTTAAAGCGGTGGGAAGCGATGTCTTAGCAGTGGTCAAAAACAGCTTCCCCTCCCTCATCGTTTTTTATAAACCCAAAACCTTTTGTTTCATTAAACCACTTAACCGCTCCACTGTTCATACTTTGCCTTCTGTAAATTACAGAAATTTCAATCACATTATGAATTTATAATGGTTCAAGCCTATCATTTACTGCTAATTTTGCAATGCTCTTTTTAGCACCCCGGATAGAACAAAAACTAAAGCAGAAACTGGATTTTCTGTTGTTTTTATCATTCAATTTGTGATATGATAAAAGAGAGATATGCAAAGCATCGCAAGGGATGCTTTGCATATCGAACAAAGCCTTTATCATGGGGACTTGATAAACATTTGGGTCCAGTAATAGGTTCCGTTTGAAGCCTTGGCCACACCCACACCGATCTGGTTATATGTGCGGCTGAGGATATTGTTGCGATGCCCGGGAGAATTCATCCAGCTGTTCATAACCTGCTGAGGGGTCTTTTGGCCATATGCGATATTCTCGCCCGCCGCCGAAAACCTTATACCGAAGGCCTCCATCATTTTAAAAGGTGAGCCGTAGGTTGGAGACTGGTGGGCAAAATACCTCTTGTCTATCATATCCTGAGATTTATATCGTGCAACCCTGCACAGCTCCCAGTTTCCTTTCAGCGCCGGGAGACCTCTGCTGGCTCTCTGCTGGTTTACCAGGTTGATTACCTGCTGCTCCAGAGCCTTCACATCGTCTATGCTGGGAATATTTATTTTTTGGCCGGGGTATATAAGAGAGGGATTTTTAATTTGCGGATTGGCCTTTATGAGCTCGCTGACACCTATCTGGTATCTTACCGCAATCTTCCACATTGTATCACCGGGAGAAACCGTATGAGTGCCGCTTTGCGCAAAAGCGCCCACGGGCAATATGACCAATACCGTTATGAAAAACAGCATAAGGGTCTTTTTTATTTTACTTATCAGTTTCAATCTAACCTCCATTTCTTACATCTGTATACAAAAAAAGCTTTTCACCTGACACCGGCATTAGTATTTGCATATTTGTTTTAAATACCGGATTTAAAGCATAAGAAAAATATACCTTGATATTATTCGTAATATTCAAAAGACA
>JAAYOP010000009.1 GCA_012520295.1 Clostridiales bacterium
CCGAGCGTGAAAAGAAAGCAGCAGAGCGCAGGGCAGAGATGATGAAGAGATTCGCACCTCCTCCGGGAAGCGATGGCGAGGACGCACCTCCTCCACCACCCATGTGGGGCGTACCCGAAGGCGGCGAACCCTTTGGAAGAGCGCGTAAGGACCTGGATTGGGTTGACCCCAGCAAGAAATAAGTAAATACATAGAGAATACAAAAGAGCGAAGACTTCCTGAAATGAAGTTTCGCTCTTTTTTTTAAAGACAGATGTGACAGGACAGAGATAAGAAAATAGCGGCTTTGAATTCCGGGTATTTCGTCTGCTTTTTACTGCCTGCTCAATACTGTCAACTAAAAAACGGAGAGCATTTTTGCTCTCCGCAAAAAGGCATAAAGTAAACTCAAATCCGTTATACGCTATCAGAAGGTGTGTAAAACAGCTGGGAATAGTAACCTCTTCCGTTTTCGTTGACGTAATATCCAATACCTATATATGTAAAATCCGGATCCAGGATATTTGCCCTGTGAGACTCAGAATTCATCCAAGCTTCAATCATGGCCTCGGGTGTTTTAAACCCGTATGCGAGGTTTTCGCCTGCGGCTTTATATTTCATGGAGTATTCGGAAAAAACGGTAAAGCATCTTTGGCCGTTGGGTCTGGTATGAGAAAAGGACTGGGCTGATTCATAGGCTCTCAGGTCGGCGGCCGCGGTCAGAGTCTCAAGTTCCAAAAGCTCGGCAAGGCCTTCTTTTGCGCGCTCAGCATTGACCAGCTCTACAACCCGGGCTTTAAACGTGCCGACATCGTCCTCCCCCGGTGCCGTTTCGTTTGCGAAAGCGCCCATGGAGAGGCATGAGAAGCATAATATAAACGCCAGAATAAGAACGTTTGCCCTGTATAATGCTCTTTTTCTCATAAAATAACCTCCGTATATGCCCTTCCGGTTGACACAAAAGCATATATGGAGGGAAAACCCTTGGATACTTTCGGCAACCGGCTGTCCTGGTCAAAATGTGATTTTGACTTTAGACCCTTGGCTTTGCGTCCCTGCCTTTCGGCAGGTTTGCCTTTTCGATTTTTTATTTGAAATATGGATTAAAATATGATACAAAAAACTCCGCGCAGGTTACCTGAACGGAGCTCATCTTTATAGATGAATACCTTCGGTAACCGGCTGTCCTGGTCAAAATGTGATTTTGACTTTAGACCCTTGGCTTTGCGTCCCTGCCTTTCGACAGGTTTGCCTTTTTCGGATGTATGTATATAGTTTTACGACTATATTCTATCTGTTTTTACTTCTTATGTCAACGTTTACATTGTTTTTCGCAATCTGTAAGATAATTATAATTCGTGAATGGTGACAAAACATCTCTTCCTCAATAATATATATCGCAATAATCTAAAAACTAATAACTGACATATTATACAAAAATCATGCTTTATTTTCATATAAGAAGGCAGATATTTCATAAAAGGCAGTGTTGTATTATCTCTCCCTTCAGCACTTCGTGCCGACTTTCTCGTCATAAGAGGCAATATATAGCTGGCAGGTTTGGGTTATTAGTAGATAGTAGACAAAGAACACGGTGTTTTCTATATCCAAAAAATCCTCGGAAAGCAGGGAGGGCACTGGGCGCATTATTATGAAGAGATATAAAACGCGCCGATTATATCAAATTATTGACATGCCGCCGATGAAGCCGACCACAGGAAAATTATAGAGCTGATTGAGAGCTGCGACAGATTGGATTGTGCCGATGTGGCGTTATACAACACAATTTGGGAGGAATGCGGAGCGCTCTTTGCGGGCGACAAGACCCCTGAGGAAACTGCACGGCTTATCCAGAACCGGGATGAGCATCTATGTAAATGAACAGTTGTAGGTAATGGGTGGAAAATTTTGCAAGCAGATACGGAATATGAAAGTCCTGCATCAATAGCAGGACTTTCATATTCCGTTGCAGGCATAACTGTTTTCGTATATTTATCAATTCTATGAGTTCTGTTGCGGCTAAACTGAAAAGCCGGAACTGATGGTGGCTTCCGCTGATTTGCCGCTCCGCGTCTCTGTCTGCGGGTTCTTAATTCCTGTTTATTATATTTTCTTAATACTTAATAAATTTTTCACCGGGGACGCCGCAAATGGGGCATTTGTCCGGTACTGCCGTTTCTATATTTCCGCACACGGGGCACAGATAATAGAAAACCTCTTCTGTTTCTTCCAGATTTTCCAGGGCTTCTTTATACAGCTTTGCATGGACTTCCTCGGCCTTCATGGCATATGTGAAAATTCTGGCTGCAGCCTTGTTGCCCTCCTCATTGGCGGCAGTAATAAAGTCCGGATACATGGACTCAAACTCGAAGGTTTCGCCCTCGATTGCATCCTTCAGGTTTTCGGCGGTGGACCTGATTTTGCCTGCGACTTCAAGCTCCTTGAGGGCATGGAGTGTTTCCGCGTCGGCGGCGGCTCTGAAAAGCTTTGCCGCATTGAGCTTTCCCTCTGCTTCGGCTTTTTTTGCGTAGGCTGTATATTTCCTGTTGGCCTGGGATTCGCCTGAAAAGGCTTCCATCAGATTGGCAAGGGTTTTGTTTTCACTCATTATTTTAACCTCCGAAAATGATATAGATTAAGATAACTCAAATTTTAAAAGGTATTCCTGTACATAGAATTATATAACAATGGCTGAAAGATGTCAATATTGATAATCATTATCATTAACCTCCTCCATTATTTTAACGCCATATGGGGAAAGGGATATCCTTTCCAAAAGCTCCTCTCCTGTAATCCGCTCAGTATATATACCCTGCAAGTCCAGGATTTTTTCTTCCTCGCTGAAATTCATCAGGAATACAAAGCGCCGCTTCCCGTCGGTACGCAGCTGGGCTGTCACGCCCTCCGGTAGCTCACAGTCGATGGCCTTCAGGAGATCGAGAGTATCTATAAGATAAGAATAAAAGTCATCCAGAAACCTGTTTTCCGTTCTCGCAGCTATATAATAAGCCCTTCCGCAGCCGAAGCTGTTTTTGGTGAGTGCCGGTCTGCCCGCATAAAAATCGCTCTTGTAAACTGCCAGGATATCCGCCGTTTCTGCGTGAATGAGCTCGCAAAAGGTGTGTACGGCATATTCGCCCGCCGGACCGGAGCTGCCGTTGGGACTGAAAACAAGGGCGTTTTTATCGGAGTCATACAAGGAATCAACCTCCTCAGCCCAGATGCCGGTCACATTGCGCAAGGGGCCGGGAAAGCCG
>JAAYOP010000131.1 GCA_012520295.1 Clostridiales bacterium
AAAAGTAAAAGCGTCCATTCTGAAATATCATATTACAGAATTAATTCAATATATTGATGTGATTATTATAGAAATCAGTAAAAAATACAACATTTAGAAGTCACCTTAGTTGGTTATAACTTTTGTCGAAACATTTGTCGAAAGTGCGACTGTTTATTTAAAATATTTTTAATAAAATATTAAAAAAACGTTTTAATAGGAGGGAAGTCTTGTTGAATACAACAGGAATTATAAGTGGTGTGAAAGCGTTTTACCAGATTGTCGCTTCTGAATTCAAGTCGGAAGACTGCGCAGGAACGCAGGTTTACGGTTTGATGGCGATTTATTACGGCAACACCTGTGAAATAGTGGAAATATCAGATATCAGCTGCAAAAAAGAGGATGTTGCCCTGCTGATTGACAAGCTTGTTTCAGAGGATGTTGAGCCCGGCCAGCTTATCTATATAGTTGAGGATTTCCTGGCTGAGCTGTATTCAGCTAGGAATTAAAAACTAAAGAAAGCTAATGAATACGGGCTTTCAGACCACACTTTTCAACCTGCTCCTTCAGAGATTCAAGGAGCTCATCAGAAGGAGGCTCAGCTACGAATATTTTCTCATTTCTAAGTAGCCTGTCATGCTTTGACACTCCCATTTTGTGATATGGGAGAAGCTGAACAATATCGACGGAATCTCTTATCCCGGAAAGAAAATTACAGTACATATCAAAATGTTCTTTAGAATCATTGAAAAGGGGAATAACGGGTATCCTTATCCAAAATCTGCCCCCTGCTTCGGAGATCTTCCGGGCATTTTCCAAAATAAGCTCGTTTGGTACGCCTGTTACCTGCCTGTGCAGCGAACTGTCCATGCACTTGAGGTCATATAAAAACAAATCGGTATAGGGAAGGGCTTTTTCAATGATTTCCCATTTGACAAATCCCGTAGTATCAACCGCAGTATGTATCCCGTTTTCCTTGCACAGCTTTAAAAGAGCTATCGTAAAATCCGGCTGGCAGAGGCACTCCCCTCCGGAAACTGTAACCCCTCCGCCGGATTCATCGAAAAATGGCTTGTCGCGAAGTAGCCTTTCCATGACCTCACCGACAGTCTGGTCCAAGCCACACATATATAGCGCCTGGGCCTTGCAGGCTTGTGCGCAGGCCCCACAGTCATTGCATAATGATTTATCAACACGGGGATATATGATGCTGTTGCCGGCGGCATCCTGAGCAGGAGAGCCGGCAGCAATGGCGTCATTTGGACATATGTTAAGGCATTTACCGCATTCCTCAAGTCCCAGGCAGCGCATACTCATCCAGTTGAGCTCTGTCTTGAATTCCTGGGATTCCGGGCTGTGGCACCAGGGACAACGCAGTGGACAGCCTTTTAAAAAAACCGTTGTCCGTATGCCCGGCCCGTCCTGAACGCTAAAGCCCTGTATATCGTAAGTCTTTCCTGAAATTTCACTATTCAAAAGAGATCCCCCGTTATAATTAATTTTACTGTTTTTTAATTAATGCCTGTTTGCAGCACGTGAATTTGGGGCGTGTGTCCGTAAATCCATTCAGGCATTTTCAAAACGCATTTGTTCAGTGTATATTAATTATACTCAAATCACAGGCGGCATTCAACCATACCCTTTATAAAAACAATAAAAACCGGCTTGCGCATGAAACCGGCGCAGGCCGGTTTTCCCGCGCAAACAATGGCTGCAAAGAGAGTATAAATATGTTTGAATTACCAAAATCAATGTGCTATAGTATAATTAATCAAGCGCTTAATAGACTGCATATAAAAAGGGGTGTTTCTATGTTTCAATTTGCTCCCATTTCCGAGCGGATAAAGCGTATTCGCAAGAAAAGGGACGCCTTTACCGGCGGAAAATTTATGTCGATAAACTCCGAGAGAACGAAGATATACACAGATTACTATAAGGCCCATGAGGGCGAGTTCCCGCTGCTCAAGCGGGCGGGCGCTCTCCAAACATGGTGCCTGACTAAAGAAGTCAATGTATTTGATGACGATATTTTTGCAGGAACCACAGGCCCCGCCGAGCGTTCCCTGAGTCCATATGTGGAGTGGGGATGCTCCTGGATACCGGGGGTTGTGTATGACACCGAGGAGAACTTCAAAAAGGCATGGCAGTCGTCAAATGCCGTGTATATGAGCGATGAGCAGCGTGAAGTGTTCAAAGAAGCCTATGAGTACTGGAAAGACAGGACACTTGGCAAATTGGTTGAAGGAGTGCTGTGCGATGATTTCTGGAGCGCAGCCGGAAACGGATGCATAGTCACCGCAGGTAAATATGATCCGGGCTATTTCGGCGTATCCGGCATTGCCCAGGGCCACTATATTGCGAATTTTGACAAGGTTGTTAATGTGGGCTTCGGAAAGGTGAGGGAGCAGGCATATGAGAAGCTGGAGGAGCTGAGGGGTAAGGTTTTCGGTTCCTCTGCCAAGGCCTATGTCTTCTATCACGCGGTCATCCGGGTATGTGACGGGGCGATTGCCCTGTCAAAGCGTTATGCGGAAAGCTGTCGCATAAAAGCTGAAAAAGCACAGGGGGAGAGAAAGGCCGAGCTTTTGCGCATGGCCGATTCTCTGGAATGGATTATGGAAAATCCGGCCCGGACCTATTGGGAAGGGTTGCAGGCAATTCTCCTATATGAGCTTATGCTGGCGACGGACGCCCAGCAGCATGGCCAGTCCATTGGCCGTGTGGACAAATATACCGGACACCTGCTGCAAAAGCAGCTGGAGGAGGGGAGTATTACAATAGAAGAAGCTCAGGAGTATTCCGACGCCTTTATCCTGAAGCTTAGCGATATCATCCAGCTGCCCCATGTTCCGGATAACAACCGTCTTATTGAGCTCAACTCCCAGGGCATGAACCTGTTTACATCCATATACAACGGCCTTACCGCCACGGCAGGAATCGCCCTCACCCTGGGCGGACAGAAGCCGGACGGCTCCGACGATACTACACCTGCCACATATTTTCTGCTGCAGACCTATGGCAGGATGAGGCTTCCGGATCCCACCGTGGCACTCCGCATCAATAAAAACACCCCGGATGATATCTGGAGGTTGGCCATTGAATCCAGTAAGCTCTGTGGAGGTATACCGCAGCTGCAAAATGACGATGTGATAATTCCGGCCCTGATAGATACGGGAATGGCGCCGGAGGATGCCTATAACTACAGCATTGTGGGCTGTGTTGAGCCTGCCGGAACAGGATGTGAATGGCCTGCCTGCGGTGCGACGGGGCGGGAGTCCATATGGAATATGGTTGAGGTGGTCCAGCTTGTTATCAACGGCGGCGTAAACCCCAGAACCGGAAAGACCGCTCTGCCCTGCAAAAAGCTATATGAATATGAGAGCTTTGAGGAAGTAAAGGAAACCTTCAAGCGCCAGATGCAGTATGTGCTGGACTGGACGGTAAGCTATACAAATATTTTCGAAATGGTCTACTCCCAGTATTTCCCCTGCATAGCGGCCTCGACCATGATGGAGGGCTGTATGGAAAAGGGCAGGGATGTGACCGAGGGCGGAGCCAAGTATAACAGAACCGGTGTGACCGCATGCGGGACAGCCAATGTTGCCGACAGCCTGATGGCAATAAAAAAGCTGTGCTTTGACGACAAGACGGTGTCCCTCCGGGAAATGTATGATGCCCTGCAGAAAAACTGGGAGGGCTATGAGCAGCTTCGCCAGACAATAATAAATGAGGTTCCCCACTATGGAAATGACAATGATGAGGTAGACGAGCTTGCCGCCTGGGTACTGGGCTTGTTTGCCGATATTATGTCAAAAGCTGAGGGCTCCAGAGGCAAATACTCAGGAGGCACCTTCACAATGACGGCAAATGTCTATATGGGAGCTATGCTGGGCGCCACTCCGGACGGCAGAAAAGCTGGTGAGCCCATAGCGGACGCCATATCTCCCCGCCAGGGCTTTGACAAAAAGGGACCAACGGCATACCTGAGAAGCGCCGCCAAGCTGCCCCATAGGAAGCTGTCAAACGGCGACCAGCTGAATATCCGCTTTACTCCCACCTCCGTAGAGGGGGACGAGGGTGCGGAAAAGTTAAAGATGCTGATTAAAACATACTTTAAGCTGGGAGGAATGCAGGTTCAGTTCAATGTGGTGAGCACGGATGACCTGTATAAGGCACAGGAGAAACCGGAAGAATACAGGGATCTTATAGTTCGCATTGCCGGGTTTTCCACATACTTTGTAACGCTGAATAAAAATACCCAGGACGACTTCATACGCCGTACCGAACAAGCGATATAGGAGCCGAAAACAGAAATTAGCTGCCGGTGTAGTATTTCTTAAACGACCGGGCTTACAATCAATGTCCACTGAGCAAATGCTTTCGAAAAACCCATTTGCTCAGTGGACATTGTTTTAGTCTAAATAAGGAAAAGCTTTTTTGTTAAATTGCTGTATAACCGCCGTCAATACATATATTTTGGCCTGTTATATAGGAAGCCTCATCACTGGCCAGGAAGACAGCGGCAGCATTTAATTCTCCCTCCCTGCCATAGCGCCCCAGGGGGACGGCTGCACCCATGAAGTTTGTAAAATCTTCCGTATTCAGCGCGTCTGCAGTTAATTCCGTTTCAAAAAAACCGGGGCTTATACAGTTGCATGTTATATTGTGCCTGGCCAATTCGGCCGCAACAGCCCTGGTAAGGTTGATTACTCCGCCCTTGGACGCATGATATGCGACAGTATCTACCGCGGTGTTTCCGACCAGGCCGTATATGGATGAGATATTGATGATACGTCCGTATTTTCTTTCGATCATATACTTTGAGAAAGCTCTGGTTACTTTGAATACGCCGGTTAGATCAGTGGAGATTGTAAAATCCCACTCTTCATCGGTCATTGTACTTATGCCATTATCCTTTGCAGCTCCCGCATTGTTTACCAGGATATCCGCCTTTCCATACTCCTCGATTGCGCGCTCGGCTGCAGAGTTAACCTCTTGGGTATTTGTAACATCACATTTCAGAGGCAGGCATCTGACCCCTTTAGCCCTGAAATCGGCAGCTATTTCTTCCAGTCTTTTAATTCTTCTGGCCATGAGAACCAAATCAGCGCCATGCTCGGCAAAACCATGTGCCATCTGAAGACCTAACCCCGAGGATGCCCCGGTAATAACAGCGACGCGGCCTTTTAGCGAAAACAAATATAAACCCTCCTTGCAGAAAAGTATCGGACTTTGCCTATAGCAAAAATATCACGATTTTTATCCCGGGTCAAATCTCCTGCTGTATACAGCGCAGAGTAATAAAAAGCGGCTGTCAGGAAAAACGTTTCCCGGTTTGTCCCGACAGCCTGAACTTAGGTTCAATCGTCACCTCTAAAGCCGGTGGGGGATGAGGAGAAGCGAACCTTCGGTTTTTCGGTTGGCGGCTTTTTGCTCCAGTTAATTTTATAGAAATTCAAATCGCCCGGCGAGAGCATGAAAAGCTCAAAGTCGGTGGTATTCTGCGACCAGGAGGGCGGGTCATAGAGGCTCATGGTTCTGCCGGTTCCCGAGGGTAAAATGACTGAATTGTTGTTTAGATCCGTCAGAGATTCCGCGTTCCCCATGACCGTGATGCCATATGAGCCGCTTGTCAGGCCGCCGGTATACAGGTAGAGGGCAAAGGTGTCGTTGTCATAGGCAAAAATGGAAGCCTGGCCGGGGCCCTGGAGGTAGTAGGGGACAGTATCCGTAAACTGGGAGCGGATAATGGAAAGAGTTCTGGGCGGCAGGTCGTATATATAGCCGTATTCATCGGGAAAAGCAATTGTTATGAGCTGTCCCTTCCCATAAACGTCCCGCAGTACGATAGGATAGTTTTCCTCGCCCACAATGCCCTTTGCCAGAGTCCAGGTGGTATTGTTCCTGTGTTCCAGCAGCGGGAAGGTCATTTCATGGCCGGAGCAGCCTATGCCCGAATTCATAACTCCTCCGTCCCTGAATTTATTTGTCCTAAATCTTCGGCCACGATAGCGGATAGATGTAAGCTCCTCAATGCCCTTGCCCAGTCCCTGGATTACAAAGCCCGCGGTCACAATTGCCTTGCCGCCCGAGGCCATGAACTTTTGTAGCTTGGAGATGATATCAGGGTCTTTATGGGCCTGGACGGTCAGGAAGACAGACTTTGCTTCCGGGTCAAAGTCGGGTGTGTGCTCCAGCGGGACTCCGGCCATACCCAGAAAGTCCTCCAGATGGTCTTCGCCCTGGGCACCGCAGGGCAGATAGCAGGGGGTGCCCATGCAGTTGCCGGCCTTGTCCAGAAAGCTGTCAATAATGTCCAGCTGGAGTCCCAGGGGCGTTACAACCCGGTTTTTATAAAGGGAGCCCCAGCAGAAAAGAGTCAGCTCCTTCGGACGGGCGAAGGCAGACAGATACCCCTGTTCCAGGTAGACATCAATGGGGGTGCAGCCGTAGGGATCAAACCAACAGCCGCCGTTACGCCCTGGCGCGTAGTTTTCAAGCAGGCGGGTCAGGGAATAGCTCAGATAGCGGGGGAGATGCTGGTCCGAATTTGCTGTGTCCCGGGTTTCGGTGCCGGTATATATCATGTCGAATATGTTTCTTTGCACCGAGGGATCGTAGCCGGATTCCTGATATGCCTCCACCCAGTTTGGATATTTTATAATAAGCCTGCAGTTGGGATTGACGGCCTTTGCAGGTTTCACAATAAGGTTTTCACTGACCTCTGCAAGAAGCTTCGTTCTGAAATCCTCCCAGCTCATATCGTCCTTGGCGGCCCGGCACTCGTCACATGTGCAGTATGTAAAAAACCAGTCATCGATTATTATCTCGTCAAAGTGTTTTGCGGTATACTCCACCGTTTTTACCAGGTGCTCTCTCATTTCCTTGTTTACATAGCAGTATGTCCCGGCAAAAAGGTACTTCTCGTCGTTTTCCGCTGAAATGTCGTTGCAGGTAGTGGTCAGGGCTCCCGACACCTCCACGCCGTTTTCCTTGAAAAACCGTATCAGCATTTCCAGATGTTCCTTGGGGAGCATTAGCCCGTCCCGATAGGGTTCCAGATAGACCTTGTCGCATCCGCAGTAGTGCCTGAAGAAATCCAATTGCCTCTTCAAAGCCTTTTCAGACAGGTTTACCATGTCATGAGCAGTGCAAAACAGGACAATCTTAAAATTATTGTACCTTCCCATAGCGTCACGTCCTTTACATTAATTATTGCTTTTCCATTATATCTTCTTATTTGATAATAATGTAAAACAATTGTCCTGTCAACGAATTATAAAAGGTGAGAGGACCGGGATTATTTCAATAAACCAACAAGGATAACATGCCAGACACGGCAAAAAAACGCTGATATAATGAATTTGGAAATTGCCGCAATTTTGTTTGTGTCTGTGAATTGATTGATTATGCTGTCAGGTAATTTTTTAAGGGCTTAACAAACACCTTAATGTAATACTATAAGTTTAACGATTTAAGGAATTAAATTATGTCTCTGCAATTCTGCCTCCCTTTGAACTGTTGGCTAAGGCAACAGTTCAAAGGGAGGCAGAAAAAGTCTGCTCTGGTATGGTATGACCTGTCTGCTTGTTAATCAAAACTCTTTGCTGAAAAAACTCGACAAAGGTTGGTTTTTAATGATAAAATAGTACAAAACAATCAAAACTGAGAAATACCGATTGATAAAAGAAGTGCAGCCAGCGGGACGGCCGTTCCCAGCAACAGCTCGAAAAGGGTGTGCCTTTTCGTGTACAGGCTCGACCAGTATACGGCAATAAGCAGAGCGAACCCTACTGCGTATAAGGGGCCAAGCAGATATATCATGGCAAATACAGGCCCGGCAGCGCCGCAGGCGTGACCGCTGGCTCTTATCCCAAACATCTTATTAAATACTATTATCAGAACGCCGGATATGAAATAGGTCAGGTATATGACCCGGAGCTCAAAGACGGCTTTTGTAACGATGGCGGTTATAATTCCCAGGCAATACCCTATGCCCGCCATAACCATTGCCAGATTTCGCTGACCCTCTCTGCCCCTGCCTCGGAATTTGGGAATAAAGGGCTGAAGAGGATATGCCAGAACCGGAAAAACCACCAGAAAAAGCACCGCAAGAATATATGCGGACAGGCCTCCCAGGTATTCCGGATGCTGAATATAAATAAGAGAAAGAAGTATCAGCGCCATAAACGGTGCAATGGTTATAACTCTCAGTGTTTTCGAAAGTAGTTTTTTAGACATATGGTTCTCCTGTGATAATAATGCCGCTATTCCAAACGCTTGTCTCCCCAGAAATAGACGGCTATTGTGCCCGGCCCGGTATGGGAGCCTATTACCGTGCCGATACTGTTTATTTGAACTTTCCCGTCCAGATTGGGGAAGGTGTCTTCAATCAGAGACGCAATTAATTCGGCTTCATACAGGCAGGCTGAATGGGAAATAAAGCATTTGCCCGTATAGTTTGTCCGGTTCAGGGCATGGAACTCCATTCTATTGACGATTTCTCCCATAACCTTCTTTTTTCCCCTTATCTTTTCCTGTATAATCAGCTTGCCTTCAGAATCTACATTCATAAGGGGACATATGTTGAGTAGTGTGCCAAATACCGCGGAAGATGCGGAAATCCGCCCGCCTCTTCTATAGTGTCTCAGGTCCGTGGTTATAAACCAGTGATGCAGAAATAGCTTGTTTTTTTCAACCCATTCATGAGCATCCTCAATGGAAGCGCCATTTGACTTCAAATCCCATAGCGCGTCCACCAGCATTCCATAGCCGGAGGAGGCGGCCAAAGAATCAACCACATAGATTTTTCTTTCAGGATACTTCTCGCGAAGTTGGCTCTCGGCGGCCTTGGCGGAATGATATGCTCCGGATATTCCAGAGGAAAGGGCAATATGAAGAATATCCCTGCCCTGCTTCAAAAAGGGCTCGAATAATTCAATATACTGTTGCGTGTTCACCTGGGAGGTCACCGGCTGAGCTCCGTTGGCTATTCTTTGATAAAAATCTTCAAAGGAAATTGATTTTCCCAGATCATCGGGATATTCAACACCGTCTAAATTAAAATGAAAGCATGCATATGGGATTTCCCTTTTTTCAAAAAACTCGGCCGGCATATCGGCGGTAGAGCAGCAGGATATGATATAATTCGATTTATCTGGCATGTTTGGACCCCCAAAAATTTATTTGAAAAAGTGGATTCGGAAAGCTTTTTCCGACCCTGCAAAAAATTATACATCCTGGCAAAGCCCGGCTCAACCTATTATACAAAACTGCTGCTCTACTGAACAAATCGAGCCCGGTAGAGAAAAGTAACCAACTCCACTCACAGTAGAATATGAGGTGACCAATGCAAAATTCAAGTGATAGGCCCAAAACAGAGATTAGTATTGATGAAAAATTGCTTACCCGGCGTATTGCGGCAAATCTGGTATATTACAGAAAGCTGCACAATATGACCCAGGCGGAACTGGCGGAACGTATAAAGTATTCCGACAAATCCATATCTAAGTGGGAAAGGGGAAGCGGGGTCCCGGATATATTTGTGCTCTCTCTCCTGGCGGAGATTTATAATGTGACAGTAAATGACCTTATAAGTGAAAACGCTCCGCTGCCTCCGCCGCTGGCCTCAGATATTATTAAAAAAAGGATTATAATTATGCTGCTGTCTGTTGGGCTGGCATGGCTTACAGCTACGGTGACATATACGGTGCTGAGAATTGCAGTCCCCGGTTTTAGCTATGCATGGAGCTGTTTTGTATTGGCAATTCCCATCAGCTGCATCATATGCGTGGTATTTTGCGCTCTGTGGTGGAGTATTCTGTTTCAGTTCCTTTCGGTCAGTGCCCTTGTGTGGGCGGTGGCAACCAGTGTATACATTCTGGTTCCCCTTTACAGCATATATCTGATATTTGCCGTGAGCGCGGTAATGCAGGTATTAGTACTTCTGTGGTATATGATGAAAAAGCCAGCCAGGAGACATATTGTAAACTAAGTATAAGTATTAATATTATACATGAGAAAACGTCAACCTGCAAAACTGAGATAGTCCTGTCCGGCGGGAGTAGTATATGATTTTGGACGGGGAGAGATTTGTTTAAGTTAATACAGGGTACACGGAAAAATGAACCGGGAGCAGGAAGCGGGCTCCCGGTTTTCTGTTCAGAAACTTTTTTCTTGTTGCTGTGGCAACTTACAGGCACTGGTTTTTGTGTTAGCATTTAAAACATATCAAGGATTTATTATCCGCTTCAGTGAGATGGAGACGGCATCGCTACCGGCCGCATATAAAGCAACAGGAAAGAGGTTATGAAATGAAAAAGCCGTTATCTTTGCTATTGGTTATCCTTATGGCCATATCCCTTTTTGCCTGCAACAAGCAGAGCACCAAAAACACCCCCATACCAGACTTGACATCTCCCTTACTATCAGAGCAATCGGCACCGGACAGCCCTGATGCTCCGAATACCATAGTGTTTACGGACTCAACAGGCAGGCAGGTGGAGGTTCCCGGGAAAATCGCCCGAATTGCCGCTTCCGGCTCTATGGCTCAAATCGTTCTGTTTGCTCTGGCTCCGGACATGCTGGTGGGTATATCCGGTAAATGGCCGGAAACGGCTGAGCCTTTTATTGACGAAGACTACTACAATCTTCCCGTTATCGGACAGTTTTACGGGCAGGGGGATTTAAACCTGGAGGAAATCGCCAGGCTCTCACCCCAGATAATCATCGATGTGGGCGAACCGAAGGGGTCAATTGTCGAGGATATGGATGCAATCATGGAGCAGGTGGGCATCCCCACGGTACATATCACCGCCTCCATGAATACAATGGCCGATGCCTACAGGAAGCTGGGAGAGCTTCTGGGACTTGAGGATGAAGCCGAGGAGCTGGCACAATACTGTGAAGCCATAAACACCCGTACCCATGAAATCGCAAATCAGGTGGGTGACAGGAAAACCAGCCTGATATATTGCCTGGGCAATGACGGTTTGAACGTTATTGCAAGGGGCTCCTTTCATGCTGAAATCATCGATTTGTTGACGAATAACGCGGCAGTTGTGGAAGAGCCCACATCAAAGGGCAGCGGAAACCAGGTTGATATGGAGCAACTTCTCAACTGGAACCCGGAGGTAATCCTGTTTGCGCCCGACAGTATATATCAGTCAGCAGGCAGCGACGAGACCTGGCAGCAGCTTGACGCAATTAAAAACGGCACCTATTATGAGGTGCCGGCAGGTCCCTATAACTGGCTGGGTTCTCCGCCTTCGGTCAACAGGTATATGGGAATGATATGGCTGCCGAAGCTTTTATATCCCGATTTGATCCAATACGATTTATATGAGGAGACGGCAAAATATTATGAGCTGTTTTATCACTGCACGCTTACAAGGGAGCAGTTTAATGAGCTGACGGCGATTGGTATGCCAAAATAAGGCCGGCACCGGGCTGCAAAAAGCCGGGCACATATACAACCTGGAGTTTTATCCTAACCGAGCGGTTCCCATTACAGGAGTCGCTCATTTATTATGTTATTATTTCGTTATAATTGCGCCAAATAAAGGCAATGATATAAGAAAAACAACCGGAAATGGGGACGGTATGAGTCGGGCTTATGTTGTCGTAGTCAGGGCGGGATAATTGCGTTTTTCACCCTGTTTATTTTCATAATGAATTCCGGCTTTCTGTTTTTGAGCCCGGCGGTTATGACCTAAAATCCCATCCTGACCTCATCAGGCTGGAACATATGTTCAGCCACAGAATACTGCCTTTTGCCCAGTTAGCTTCAAAAAAAGCGAGCTTCGGAAATAAAACAGGGCATATGGCATATAAAGGGGGGATAAATTCCCGGGACAAAAGCATGGCCCTGATATATCTAAGGGAGCTTGAAACACTTGGAAGAACCTTAACAGGTAATAATTTTGAATAAAAGACCAGGAGAGAGAATGAAGATTGGAATACCCCGGGGGCTTTTGTACCCCAAATATCATATATTTGCCAAGGCTTTTTTTAAGGCATTGGGTGCGGAACTAATCATATCGCCCGCCACAAACAAAAAAATACTGGACGAGGGAGTTAAGCTCTGCGCAGATGAGGCCTGTCTTCCCATGAAGGTATTTCACGGCCATGTGGCCTGGCTCAGGGACAGATGTGACGCTCTGTTTATTCCCAGGTTTATGAGCATAGAAAAAAACGAGCATATCTGTCCGATGTTTTGTGGGCTCATTGAAATGCTAAAAAGCAATATAAATGGCCTGCCCCGCGTTATAGATGAGCCCATATACTCCTTCCACAGGGACAAGCTGTTCAAGTGGGCAAGGAGAGCCGCCGCCGGGATTACCTCGGACCGACAGAGGATAAAAGCGGCCTTTGACAGGGCCTGGGATATGCAGGGACGGACATCCTTGGGCTATCGGGATGAATATGATTTGAAAATCGCTCTCATTGGTCATGCATACAACGTGTTCGATGAGTTTGTAAATATGGATATCAGAAAAAAGCTCAACAAAATGGGCATCGGTATTGTAACCGGTGAATGTGTGGGAAAAAGTGATATTGAAGCCCAGGCGGCGAAGCTTTTTAAAAAGCCTTTCTGGACATTCGCAAAGGAGTATTACGGGGCTGCCCTGAGCATTTTTAAAAATTCCATGGCGGACGGAATGATTTACCTGTCATCCTTTTCCTGCGGCATCGATTCGGTGGTGACGGAGCTTATAAAAATTGAGCTGGGGGATTTCCCCTTCATGGTACTCAAGCTGGATGAGCATACGGGGGAAGCGGGATATAATACCAGGCTGGAAGCCTTTGCAGACATGCTCAAAAGGAGGCGAGCGGGATTTGATAATAACCTTTCCCAATATGGGCAATGTGGCATTTGCCGCACGCGCTCTTTGCCAGGGGCTTGAAATCCCATATGTTATGCCCGAAAAAAATAACAAGGGAACACTGGTGACAGGCGCATATTATTCTCCTGAAGAGATATGCCTGCCTTTTAAAATCATGATGGGCAATTTTTTGGAGTGCATAGAAAGGGGAGCCGATACGATACTTTTTGTGGGCAGTTGTGGACCCTGCAGATTTGGCGAATACAGTGAGCTTATGATGAAAATACTGAGAAAAATGGAACACGATATTGATTTTATTGTTTTTGATATGTCCCCGGAGATTGGGATCGGGGAGATAAGGCGAAGGCTGGGCAAAGTCTTAGAAAGAAGTCCTGTTAGCCTGGCCCGCAAGCTCTCAGCGGTTAAAAAGGCCATGAAAATCCAATACCTGTGCGACCGGTTGGACAGGGCGGCATATCTGAAAGCGGGGTACGAAGCAAGAAAAGGCGGATGTAAGAGACTTTTAAACGAGTATAAGGCGAGGCTATATGAGTGTCAAAGCCCGGAAGAGGCGTTGAACATCCTTAAATTATACGTAAAAAAACTCGCGTCTATAGAGATTGATAAAAGCAAAAAGCCAATAAAAATCGCCATCATAGGCGAAATCTACACGGTGATAGAGCCCTTTTCAAATCTGAATATAGAAGAAAAGCTGATGGATTATGGAGTTTCATCGGAAAGAATGCTCACCCCAAGCTGGTGGGTAAAGGATACGGCCTTAAAGCCCCTGAAGCTCAATTCCCTCAGGGTAAGCAGAGCGGCCGCGAAATATTTGCCCTATCCCGTGGGTGGGCACTGTAAGGAATGTGTGGGCGAAGCGTACCTGGCCGGTAAAAAAGCCATGGATGGAGCAATACAAATTCTGCCCATGGGCTGTATGCCGGAAATAATCGCCAAGTCCATACTGCCGACAATTCAAAAGGACACTAACCTGCCGGTTTTGACTCTCATTGTTGACGAGGTTACCGGAGAGGCCGGGTTTATCACAAGGGTGGAGGCTTTTTTGGATATGCTGAGCAGCAGGAGAAAAAAGCCAGACATGGCATCATGACAATCCTGGAAGGGAGATCTTCTTTGGAAAAGGAATACTATCTGGGCGTAGACGTGGGCTCTGTAAGCATAAATATAGTAGTTATGGATGAAAAGGACAGTATCTGCCGAAAGCTCTATTTGAAAACAGGAGGGAACCCGGTGGGAGCGCTCAAGCAGGGGCTGGGATCCCTGGCGGAATCCTTTGATGGCAGGATTGCTGCGGCGGGAGCCACAGGGAGCGGCAGACGGCTTGCGGGGATGCTCATCGGCGCCGACGTGATAAAAAATGAAATAACTGCCCATGCCGTGGCGGCCTGCGCCATTGTGCCCTCTGTCAGAACGATAATTGAAATAGGCGGACAGGACTCGAAGATAATATTTGTTAAGGATAAAATTGTGACGGACTTTGCCATGAATACCGTGTGCGCCGCCGGAACCGGCTCATTTCTGGACAGGCAGGCATCCAGGCTGGATATACCCATTGAGGATTTTGGCGGATATGCCCTAAAATCCAAAAACCCTGTAAGGATCGCAGGCAGATGCGCGGTTTTTGCAGAATCAGACATGATTCACAAGCAGCAGACCGGACACTGCAGCGAGGATATCATAGCCGGCCTGTGTGAGGCTCTTGCCCGCAACTATATAAATAATCTTGCAAAGGGCAAGGTTATTGAGGAGCCCGTGATATTTCAGGGAGGCGTGGCGGCAAATGTGGGCATGGTGGCCGCCTTTGAGAAGCTATTGGGGAAAAAGCTCATAATTCCGAAGTACTTTGATGTGATGGGCGCCTATGGTGCCGCTATTTTGGCCAAGGAGGAAATAAAAGCCTCAGGGGAGGCAAGCGGCTTCCGGGGCTTTACCGGAATGTATCAGGACTTTTCCGTAACAAGCCTGGAGTGCAGGGACTGCGCCAATATGTGCGAGATTGTGAAGGTATGTGCAGAAAACGAGATAAAAGCCTGCTGGGGCGACAGGTGCGGCAAGTGGAGTTCATTGGGAGGTAAGCTGGAAAAGAACGCGTAAATGTCATTAAAGCAAAACCAAACATGTATTCAATATTGCAGAACAATATGGTATAATAGTCGCGCTGCGACTATTATACTTTTATGGCGCGCCGCCTCGCCGCTACGCTGGCAACCGGCGGCGAT
>JAAYOP010000132.1 GCA_012520295.1 Clostridiales bacterium
AAATATGCCAATACTTACGCAACTATAATATATCACAGTTTTGGCTTGTCAAGTAAAATGCTTTTTATTATAAAAATATATCACCTTATCCTCCAGTAAATACTAAAAGTAAACAATTTGGCAATTGCCTTGACAGAAACAGGCAGTACAAATAAAATATTCGTAGAACAGTTGTCTAAAAAAGCTTTTTTTATCTCTTAATTAAGTACAAGCCTTAATAAGGTAAATTATAACCCGCCGGGGGCGGAATGAAAAGGGATGTTGATCTTGCGGGAAATCAAGAAAAAATCGGTTGTTCCAATATATGCAGTGGCTATCGCATGGCTAATATACTGCCTGTTTTTCCCCCTGTATCTGTTATGGCACTTTTTGCTTCTTATCGCTATTGCTGTGGCGGTCTACCTTGGTTTTTCAAAGCTGTTTCCCGGTAAGGTGATTAAGGTTGAAGAGCCGGAAAAGCCTGTTTCAACAGGCAATACGGAGCTTGACGCGATTTTAAATGAAGGCAGAACCGCCATAAAGGAAATGGGTAGGCTCTACTCCTCCATCCCCGAGGCCTCGGTTAAAAGCCGTATTTTAGAGATTATGAATATCTCCGATAAGATTATCAAAAACGCCATTGATGACCCGAAGGATATTCCCGCTATCAGGAAATTTCTCAACTATTACCTGCCCACAACCATAAAGCTCCTAAACGCGTATGACAGGATGTATGCCCAGGGAGTGGACGGCGTCAATATCAGTGGTACCATGAGCAGGATTGAGGATATGCTGGACACTATTGTGGTAGCATATAATAAGCAGCTGGATAGCCTCTTTGCCGATGAGGCCCTTGATATTGAAACCGATATCCAGGTTCTGGACGGGATGCTCAGGAGAGAAGGACTCAAGGACAGTGAATTTTAAAGGAAGGATGTAAATCATGGATTTTGATTACAAACCTAAGCTCACCCTATCACCGGATGACGACGCTCCGCAAGCGCCGGAAATGAAGGCCGTATCGGAGGCGGAAATCCGCCCTGTGGAACAGATTCACGAACACACTATGGAAAAGCTGTCGGAAGCGGAGCGCGCGGCGGTTTTGGATTTTGCCAAAAAAATTGACCTGTCCGACACAAATCAGATTATGCAGTACGGCTCCTCCTCCCAGAAGAATATAGCCGATTTTTCAAGTGCCGCCCTGGAAAACGTGTGCACCAAGGATTTGGGTGAAGTTGGCTCTATGCTCAGCAATCTGGTTGTACAGCTGCAGGGCTTCAACTTCGATATGGAGGAAAAGAAGGGTGTTTTTAGCCTTTTTAAGAGGGCCACAAATAAAATCGAGACTCTGAAGGCCCAGTATAACAAGGCTGAGGTTAATGTGGACAAGATTATCGAGGCTCTCGAGACACACCAGGTGGTTCTTTTAAAGGACATGGCCATGCTCGACAAGATGTATGAGCTCAACCAGTCATACTTAAAGGAGCTGTCCATGTATATTCTTGCCGGTAAGGAAAGGCTGAAGGAAGCAAGGGAAAAGGAGCTTCCCGCTCTGAAAGAAGCGGCCGAAAAATCTGGACTTCCGGAGGATGCACAGGCTGTCAGCGATTTTGCCAATATGATAAACCGGTTTGAGAAGAAAATACATGACCTGGAACTGACCCGCATAATATCTATTCAGATGTCACCGCAAATCAGACTTATTCAGAACAATGACACTTTGATGGTGGAAAAAATCCAGACATCCATATCCAACACCATCCCCCTATGGAAGAGCCAGATGGTGCTGGCCCTGGGCATAGCCCATTCTCAGCAGGCTATGGAAGCCCAAAGACAGGTCACCAATCTGACAAATGAGCTTCTAAAAAGAAATGCCGATATGCTCAAGACCGGCAGCGTAGAAATAGCAAAGGAATCCGAGCGGGGCATAGTGGATTTGGAGACGCTGAAGTATACAAACGAAAATCTCATATCAACTCTTGAGGAAGTGCGCCAAATACAGATTGAGGGCTCCCGGAAACGCCGTGAAGCAGAGCTGGAGCTGGGACGAATCGAGGCAGAACTGAAGAATAAGCTGCTGGAGCTGAAGGAATAACAATATGAAAAAGGTTTTTTTTAGAAAAAGACTCAATGCAATCATAATCGCCGGTGTCGTTATGGCCCTGTCCACCCTTTTCGGCATAAACAGAAGCCTTGGCGGAAAAAATCTTCAGGTGGCCGACTGTTTTAATGTGGGAGTGTACAGTAAACAGCAGGGTTATACCCTGAAAAGTATCCGAAGCCAGCTGATTGTCCGAACTGAAGCCTCTATGAATACCCTGACTGTCTCCGACAAATATGACGAGGCTTCCGATGAGTCAAAAGCTCTGCGAGCCGCTCGGAACAGGCTCATGGATCTTCTGTATGAAGAAGAGGCCAGCCCCCCGGAACTTTTTAAGGCGAACAGAGCCTTGGAAAGTGCCTATAACAACCTTTATGGGAGGCTTTTACTGCTGGACCTGGACGAGGGGGACAAGGCAAATCTTCAGCAGGACCATTCCCGGATGCGGGGAGCGGCCTCTCAAATCGAAAAGAGCGGATATAACGAGGCCGTTCGCCAATACAGGCGTGAGGTTCTCTCCGTGTTTCCCACCAATATTTTGAGAAAATTCTGCTTCACTCCGGAACCGGAGCTATTTGAATAGTCATTTCAGCCACCGCCGGATACAAGAAAGGAGTCGGAATGAAAAAGACCGGACGAAGGTTACTGTTCATTATATCTGTTATACTTTTCGCTGCGGCATCCCTGTTGCCCGCTTATGCTTTTGTGGAGCAGAGCGAGGAATACTATGTGGCTGACTATGCCCATGTGCTCAGCAGCAATACCGAGGACAGGATAATCAAGGAAAATCAAAAGCTTTTCAATATGACCGGCGGCGAAATTGTCGTCGTAACCGTTGAGTATCTGGACGGGTACTATGCCGACGAATACGCTATCAGCCTATTCAACAGCTGGGGTGTGGGCAGCATGGAGCGAAATAACGGGATGCTCCTTCTGCTGGCTGTACAGGAAAACAAGGCTTGGCTGACCTTGGGAGACGGAATTGCAGAGGCCTTTCCACCGGACGAAATAAACAGCATGCTGGAGAAGCACTTTTTCCGCGAATTTGACAAGGGCAATTATGACAAGGCCGTCAATTCCCTCTTTGACAAGCTTATTGACTGGTATGAAAACTATTACGATTTTGATATTAACAGCACAAATACCGTGAATAATCCGATTTTCCACGCCAGAGAACCCAGCCCAGTTTATAGCCACGGCGGCATCCGGCTTTTTGGGTTTTATCCATTTGCCATAATCCCGTTTATCGTCATTGGCATTATAATCCTTGCCATTGTGTTGAGCGTGGCGGGATTCGGTTACCGGAGAAGATACGGCTACCGCACAAGATTTTTTACACCCTCCATATTCTTTTTTGGCAGCAGGCATTTCAGACGCCCCTGGGGCAGACCGCCGGGAGGCTTTGGAGGCACAAGCGGCTTCAACCCGGGCAGCTTCAGAAGTGGCAGTGGCTTCAGCCGGGGCGGCTTTAGCTCCGGAAAAGGCGGTGGCCGCAGCGGAGGCGGCTTCAGCCGGGGCGGGCGCAGCTCAGGCGGCGGAGGCGGCAGGCGCTGATCTCCCTGCGGGGCTCCGCAGAAAATCAGGAATTTATCAACCCATCTGTGCCAAGGGCAGATGGGTTTTTGTATTATTATTCACCATATGCGGTTTTTTTGCATCGCCCGTTTATATTATATACTATTTAAATTCCAGTTGTCAGTCGCGTCAATACAGCTCTTTTCCAGCTCTATTGGTAGCTCAGTTGGTTGTTTTATAATTATTTGACTTAAATCCCGGGAAAATTTTAGGTTAAATTAACAGTTGCATGTTTATTCATTTTGGAGTAATATGTATTCAAACATATATCATAATAATTCCTGCGTCCCAGGCCGAAAAAGCGGAGTAGCGAGCAAGGGGCTATATGGAGTTTGAACTGGAAAAGATAATAAAATGTGTTTCCGCCTAACATGAGGTTGATACCTCCATCATCATACCTGGGCTTGAGGAAAACTGCGACTGCGGGATAACAGCCGTTTCCGCCGATCAGGCCAGGGCGATGGGCTGGAGGGTCTTGAGGAGAAGGACATCAAAGAATACATTTTGGAAAGGGAGACAAATGACAAAGCCTAAAGTATTTATAGACGGCCACGAGGGTACAACAGGTCTGAAAATATATTCACGACTCGAAAAAAGGCCCGATCTGGAGCTTGTCACAATAGACCGGGCAAAGCGCAAGGATATTGATGAGCGGCAGCGCCTAATGGATATGTCCGATCTGGTCATACTCTGCCTCCCTGATAAGGCCGCGATTGAGGCCGCCTGTCTTCCGACAAATCCGAATACCCGGATTATAGACGCCTCCACCGCCCACAGGACCGCTCCCGGCTGGATATATGGCTTTCCCGAGCTGGGCAGGGAGCAAAGAAACGCCATAGCGGAGGCAAAAAGAGTGGCAAATCCCGGCTGCCACGCCACCGGGATTATAGCCCTTGTAAGACCCCTGATATCCGCCGGTATTCTTCCTTCTGACTATCCCCTTTCAATCACATCCCTGACAGGATACAGCGGCGGGGGCAAGTCGATTATAGCCCAATACGAGGACAGCAGCCGTCCGGATGCCCTGGAGGCCCCCAGGCTCTACGGTCTCGGTATGGCCCACAAGCATATCAGGGAGATAGTGGCGATATCAGGCCTCTCCCTCCCTCCCGCCTTTTCACCGGTCATATGCGACCATTACTCGGGGATGGAGATAATTATTCCCTTGCACAGAAGGCTGTTAAAGGGCGGCAAGGGCGAGATTCTGGACGCTCTAAAAAGTTTTTATGAAGGCTCGATTTTCATTGGCGTTTCAGACGCGCCGCCGGAGGACGGCTATCTGGAGGCAAACGCTTTCACAGATACAAACAGGATGGAGCTCATCGTGACAGGCTCCGAGGATATCATCCAACTGGTCGCCCGGTTTGATAACCTGGGCAAGGGCGCCTCGGGAGCGGCAGTCCAGAATATGAACATCATGCTGGGGCTGCCCGAGGACACGGGCTTGATTTAATCTGGGGACTATTTCTCTTTTTGAAAGGAAAATGAACATGGCTGTAATTTTCAAAGAAATACCGGGCGGCGTCACCGCCCCCTCTGGGTTCAAAGCCGCCGGCATCCACTGCGGAATAAAGGCAAGAAGCCTGAAAAAAGACCTGATGCTCATAGTTTCGGAAAAGACCTGCGCGGCCGCCGGCGTATATACCAAAAACATTGTCAAGGCGGCTCCGATTCTTCTGACTATGGAACATTTAAAAGACGGCAGGGCTGCCGCTATCATAGCCAACAGCGGAAACGCCAATGCCTGCGCGGAAAACGACAAGGAAAACGCGAAGAAAATGGCTCTTCTTGCTTCCAGAGGCCTGAATGTTCCCTTGGAGGATGTGGCGGTGGCTTCCACAGGGATCATCGGCCAGCCCCTCGACATTGGGGCAATAGAGAGGGGCATGCCCTCTCTTCTGGCCGGTCTGGGCAATAACAGCTCGGACGCGGCGGAGGCCATTATGACCACCGATACTTATAAAAAGGAAACCGCCCTGGAGTATACCCTGAACGGAAAGACAATACGCATGGGAGGCATATGCAAGGGCTCGGGCATGATACACCCGAATATGGGCACTATGCTCAGTTTTATAGCCACCGATGCCGCCATCTCCCCCCATATGCTGCAAAAAGCTCTGAGAGAAGCCGTCAGGGTTACCTTCAACCGTATCAGCGTAGACGGGGATACATCCACAAACGACACCTGTATAATACTGGCAAACGGCATGTCCGGCACCGGTGAAATAACCAGTGAGGATGAAGGGTATTATAAATTCCTTGACGCTCTGAAGGCTCTTTGCACGCGGCTTGCCCGGCTCATAGCGGCAGACGGGGAGGGCGCTTCGAAGCTGATAACCTGCCGCGTCACCGGGGCGCCGGATGAGGCCGCGGCGGAAGCCGCGGGAAAGGCCGTCATAGCCTCCAGCCTTGTAAAAGCCGCCATGTTCGGCTCTGATGCCAACTGGGGCAGGGTCATATGCGCAATAGGGTATTCCGGCACGGATTTTGACCCGGTAGGAATTTCAATTTCCTTTTCCTCAGGGGCCGGAAAGCTTCCGGTTTGTAGCCGGGGACGCGGGCTGTCCTTTGACGAGGACCTTGCTAAAAAAATACTCTCGGAAAAGGAAATCATCATAGATGTTGACATGAATATGGGCTCCGCCTCGGCTGTCTGCTGGGGCTGCGACCTGACATATGATTATGTGAAAATAAACGGCGATTACAGGACATAGCTTGACTATGGCTGGGAGGTAAACTATGGCAGATCATATTGAGAGGGCAAAAATACTAATCGAGGCCCTGCCCTATATACAGCAGTGGTACAACAAAACAATAGTCGTCAAATACGGCGGCAGCGTCATGGCGGACCAGGCGCTTCGGAGCGCCGTTATGAGCGATATCGTACTGCTGTCTCTGGTAGGAATAAAAGTCGTTCTAGTCCATGGAGGCGGTCCGGAAATAAACCAGATGCTCCAAAAGATAAATAAGAAATCCGAGTTCATCAATGGCCTGCGCTATACCGACGAGGAGACCATGGATATTGTCCAGATGGTGCTGTGCGGAAAGATAAACAAAAACCTTGTCGCCGCGATAAACCGCACCGGGGGCAAGGCCATAGGTCTTTGCGGCCTGGACGGCGGCATGCTCAAGGCCGAAAAGATGAAGGAAAACGGCTTTGATTACGGTCTTGTGGGCAATATAGTGGACGTGAATCCCGCTCCGGTGGAACACGCCCTGCAAAACGGGTATATCCCGGTGGTTTCCACCGTAGCCCAGGGCGTGGACGGCAGCACCTCATACAACGTAAACGCGGATACTGCCGCATCTAAGCTGGCAATCGCAATGGGAGCGGAAAAGCTGATACTCCTCACCGATGTGATGGGCCTCATGCGAAATCCGGAAGACGAAGCCACCCTTCTGTCGGTAGTCAAGGTGTCGGAAATACCGGGGCTTATCAAGGACGGAGTTATAAGCGGGGGCATGACGCCGAAGGTGGAGTGCTGCGTGGAGGCCATTCGGCGGGGCGTGAATCGAGCCCACATCCTGGATGGGCGAATCCCCCATTCAATACTCATTGAGGTTCTCTCCGACGAGGGTCTTGGCACAATGATTGTTTAAGTTAATACCTGATGCATGAAACTGAAACGGGCAAACTTGTTCTTTTTGCGCCGGAGATCAAATCACATTTGGGGCTGTCGCAGATTTTATCCTGCCGGGCAGCCGGAAAGGCTGGAATATGACCACCAAAAAACTTATGGAAGCTTATGAAGACCATATTCTTCCCACATACGACAGATTCCCCATCGCTATTGAGAGCGGGCACGGGGCAACCCTCAGGGATTTCGAGGGTAAGGAATATATTGATTTTTCCAGCGGATTAGGTGTCAACTCCATAGGCTACGGAAATGAAAAATGGCTGGCCGCCATAAGGGATCAGGCCGGTACTCTTCAGCACATTTCAAACTTGTTTTACACCGCTCCCGCTCTGGAACTGGCCCGCCGCCTCAATGAGGCCACAGGAATGGGCGGAGTATTTTTCGGAAATTCCGGTGCCGAGGCAAACGAGGGAATCATAAAGCTGGCCCGCAAATACAGCTATGAGAAATACGGTGAGGGACGCAGCAGCATCGTCACCCTAAAGGGCTCCTTTCACGGCAGAACCATCACTACCCTCAAGGCCACGGGTCAGGAAAAATTCCACAATTACTTTTTCCCCTTCACCCCCGGCTTCCGCTACGCCGAGGCAGGCAGCATCGAGAGCATAGTAAAAGCCCTCTATGGCGAAAACTCAGCCGGTATGAATAAGTGCGCGGCAAAGGAGGGCAGCAACGATACGGACTGCTGCGCGGTCATGATCGAGCTCATACAGGGCGAGGGCGGAGTAATACCCCTTGACAAGGGTTTTGTCTCCGAACTGAGGGCCCTGTGCGATGAGATGGATTTACTTCTGCTTGTAGATGAGGTCCAGACGGGTATAGGACGCACCGGCTCGCTGTTCGCCTTCCAGCAGTACGGCATAATCCCAGACGCGGTCAGCTTTGCCAAGGGCATTGCCGGAGGACTTCCCATGGGCGGCTTCATGGTGGGAAAGGCTCTGAAAAATGTGCTGGGTCCCGGAACCCATGCCACCACCTTCGGCGGAAACCCCGTATGCTGCGCGGCGGCTCTTGCGGTTTTGGACACCCTGGAGGAAAAGGTTTTAAGCCAGGTCTCCGAAAAGGGAGAATACATCAAATCCGCCATAAATAAAACAGACAGCCCTTATATCGGCGGCATAAGAGGACTCGGCCTCATGCTGGGAATACAGATTAAGGGTATTACACATATTGAGTTGGTTAAAAAGCTTGTTTCAAACGGCCTTATATGCCTGACGGCAGGCTCCGATGTGGTGCGGTTTCTCCCTCCCCTCACCATAAGCTATGAGGAGATTGACAGGGGCCTTGAAGTATTTATTCATACACTGGAGGACGTGACATGAAGCATCTGCTAAAACTCCTGGACCTGAGCGAAGAGGAAATTATAAAGATTTTGGACCTGGCGGACCAATTGAAATACAACCAGAAAAACGCAATCAGCCACGAATACCTGAAGGGCAAGACCCTGGCCATGATATTTGAGAAAAACTCCACACGCACAAGGGTGTCCTTCGAGACCGGCATATACCAGCTGGGAGGGCAGGGCATCTTTTTGAGTGGTTCGGACAGTCAGCTGGGACGGGGGGAACCTATCAGAGATACCGCCAGAGTCCTCTCCAGGTATTGCCACGGGATTATGATCAGAACCTTTGAGCAGGAGAAGGTGGAGGAACTGGCCGCCTATTCCTCCATTCCCGTAATAAACGGTTTGACGGACTTTGCCCATCCCTGTCAGGTCCTTGCCGACCTTATGACCATAAGGGAGCGTATGTCCCGTCTGGCAGGCCTGAAGGTTTGCTATATCGGTGACGGAAACAATATGGCAAATTCCATAATAGTGGGAGCCATGAAATGTGGAATGGATGTTTCAATCGCCTGTCCCCCTAAACATCTGCCCGACAAAAGGGTTCTCGACTTCGCCAAAAAATTCAGGAACCCAAAGCTTCTCATCACAGAAGATAAGTTTGAGGCGGCAAAGGACGCAGATGTGCTCTTTACCGATGTGTGGGCCAGCATGGGCATGGAGGAGGAGTCCGAAAAACGCAAAAAGACCTTTGAAGGATACCAGATAAACAGTGAGGTAATGGCCGTGGCAAAGCCCCATGCCATTGTTCAGCACTGCCTGCCCGCCCACAGGGGTGAGGAGATAACCGAAGAGGTTTTCGAAGCCCATGCCGGGGAGATATTCGACGAGGCGGAAAACAGGCTTCACGTCCAAAAGGCGGTCATGGTTCTTTTAATGGGAAATAACCAGTAGTCAAGGGACACGGGCTTATTTTTATGCCGGATTGATTTTTTCCAGTCAATCTGGCATTATATTTTTAAAAGAAAATGCAAACAAACAAAGATTGGAGCCTTTATAATGCCCGGAATACTATATGTGGTGGCAACACCCATCGGAAACACCTTGGATATTACACAGCGGGCCATAGACGTTCTTGGAAAAGTTCAGCTTATAGCAGCTGAGGACACCAGAACCTCCGCTCCCCTGCTGAAAAAATACGGCATCGGCACAAAGCTGAAGTCATATCACAAGTTCAACGAAGCCGGGACGGCGGAATACTTTATAAACCGCATGCTGGAGGGGGATGATATCGCCCTGATTACAGACGCGGGCACTCCCTGCATATCCGACCCTGGCTATATACTGGTTAAAAGCGCCATAGATGCCGGTATAGAAGTGGCGGGTATAAGCGGCCCCTG
>JAAYOP010000010.1 GCA_012520295.1 Clostridiales bacterium
AATCCCCAATGCTTCGCTTATCTTATATTCTCTTGTTTTTTCTTTAATTTTTATATTTACCGAGAAAACATCAGTTTAATCGCTAAATCTCCTGAATCCCCCATAGTTTCCACATCCTTCTTAAGTTGTTATATGCCGCGGCAGTAAGGGCCGCCAAATCTGGCGGCCCTTTGAAAGCTATTGAGCTATTAAACTGCGTCAGCCTCTATGGCTTCGTTTTCGGAGTTGTATGTTTTATCCTGCAAAATACGCTCCAGCATATCTTCCCCCAGTCTTTCCACCGTCCTGCCTTCCAGGCGCAGTTCGCGCCCCAGGGCGGCAGACGCAATATTAATCAGTGAAGTACAGACAGGGGTCGGCACATTATACTTCAGGCCCAGAGATTCAAGAAGGACAAGCCCTTGGGGCACATCCTCTGAAATATATCTGGAATCCACTTCGGTAGGCCCCTTTGCGCGTGTAGGCATATTGGCATACCAGAAGAAGACTTCTTTGGCGTCACGGCTGTCATCCAGCGTATTGCGATATTTGCAGGCCTCAGCATAGGGAAGGCGCTGGCAACCCAGCCTTTCCATTACATCCATTTTCTCCCTGTCCAGCGCCTCGAGGATTCGCCATACACTGGGGGTAAAAACCTCATGATACATGCAGTATTCGCCCCCGGTTTTTTCAATGCGGGGAATACTCATAATGGCCCCGACAGTATGGACTATCAGGTTGGGATTGTGAAGTGCCGCCTCAACTACGCTGGGGAGGTATGCAAAAGGAAATCCAAGCTTATCCAATACTTCCCTGCACTCATTCAATCGGCTTACAGGATAGATACCAAGGGGATTGCGTACGTTGCGAAAACCAATCTTTATCGTCCCCGGTTCGCTGATTCTGCAATCCAAAAACGAGCTTTGGGCTTCACAAACGGTCAAATCAATATCGGAACAATGCTTCAGTACATAGGCAGTGGAAAAGTAGCCGGGATTTAACAGGAGAATCTGGCCATCGCGAAGATAGGGCTTTATGCGTTTAATCAGATCCTCATGGTAATTGGTCTGAATATAGACAATGACAACCTCACTGTCACTAATATGTGAGAGCTCCCTGGTTACATGCCTGATTTTTGCGGTCTCCGTTCTGCCTTCTTCAACAAGCTTTACTATGCCGCCGTTTTCCAACAGGTAATTAAAATTTTGGTCATGCATGGCATTAGAGGTCTTAATCAGTGACACCTCATGATCTTTTAAACTTAGTTCTGCAGCTACTGCCGTACCGCCATTACCGGCACCCAAAATTGAAACTTTCATATTATCATCCTTTCTCTTAATTATTCAGTTTTAAACTCCGGTTTATTTAAGAAAATCATATCCAACACCGGCTCTGTAAGCTCCCCGAAGAGTGGTCCACAGCTTATCTGATTCATCGAGGGAGCGCCGTTATATTCTATCAATACCGGATTTTCATGCTCGTCAACAGAAAAATCCCAGCCAATAATGCGAAAATGAGGGATTTTCCTGTGGGCCTTGGAGATCGTCTCCAAAACCCGCTCGTATGATGGGATTTCAATTTCGCCGAAAACAGCCCCGTCAGGATGACTTGTTATCCATTGATAGTTTCTGTCAATCGCCTTTTCCGCAAGCTTCCCGTCAGGAAGAATTGGACACGCAATACCACCGGCAGAGAAATTATCAAGGCGTGAACCGCCCACACCCATACGAAGGATAGCCGAAGAAATATGAACCTCACCCTGAAACAGAAATGAAATCACTCGTATGGTATTTAGTGATGCCGGATGAACAGATGCCAAAACCTTATGCTGTGTCACAACCTCCTGAACTATATAGTTGGAACCATAAGATTTTAACAAATCCTGAATATCCATGTCATGGGAAGCACTATCGAAGAAAAGCACATCAACCCCTTCGCCGCTGTATATTGCAGGCTTGATGACAAACCTTTGCTCAGTTTCCAAAATTGATTTTGCCTGAGAAAAGCTGATTATGTTCCCAGAGCTGTCATAAAAACAATTGTTGCTGTTTCTCAGAATGGCGCGGGGCTGCTTTATATAAGGAAACAGTTGACTATAGAAACATTTATCCGTGTAAGCGCGGCGAAAATCAGGCCTGTTTAATGCAGGGTAGATTTTTTGCCAGTAAATGTCTTCAGGAATATAGCGGGGATTATACTCTTTGTCCTTGTAGCAATAAAGGTCATACCAATTTTTCTTTGGCTTTATGCCGTATTTTTCCCAAAAGGAAAGTACCTCAGAGCGAAAAAGATGTTTGCTGCCCTGATACCCTCCTTTAATAATTGCAAGCTGCCGCCGGCAAGCCTGCCGGGCCATTCTTGCCTCCGTAAAAAGATCAACCTTTTGATAAACAGACCGGCACAACCTCTCCCATTTCCCTGCTTGATTAATTCCCTTCATCTGCACACACTCCCACCTTCATTCTCATCATTCCAAATACAAATGCCCCTTCTCAGCAGTTGTAAAAGCCAAAAAGGAGCATTTCCCAATTTCACAGACCGGCACAGTTTAACAGGTTTCTGTGATCTACTCTATTTATTTATAAATCAATCGTGCCATTGCCCAGAGATTGTAATAAAACACCTCTTTTTTGCTCTATCTTTAATCAGGAATGCTCATATAGAACTTATTTCCATAAGAAAAATAGCAGTTGTCATTAATATTATAGCATAAATAATAAATTTTTCAAGTATTCAGATAGGATTCTTGTAAAGTGTTTTCCCTTTTCAGTTCAAAAAGCATGGGCTGTATCAATATCCGATACAGCCCCACATCCCTCTGTTTAAATTGTCATCTTTCGTCAAGTATCTGTATTTTACTCCCTGAGCTTCCTAATAGCTGAGATAAGGGCGGGCACCACATCCTTAACACTGCCCACAACTCCGTAATCTGCTATCTCAAATATAGGAGCGTCCGGGTCACGGTTTATGGCTATAACACAATCCGAGCCGGTCATTCCGGCCAGGTGCTGGATTGCGCCGGATATTCCGCATGCAATATACAGCTTCGGGCTGACAGTCTTTCCTGTCTGGCCCACCTGATAAAGGTTAGATATCCAGCCCGCATCTACAGCCGCCCTGGAAGCTCCCACGGCGCCGCCCATGATTGCGGCCAGCTCCCTTAGCATTTCGAAGTTCTCAGCACTTCCCACTCCGCGCCCACCGGCTACAACAACCTCCGCATCCTCCAGCTTCACACCCACTATCTCTTCAGCTATTTTTTCAATGACAGAGGTACGGACGGTGTCGGCAGGAAGAGGGATATCCTCCCTGATAATTTCCGCACTGCGGGAAGTATCAGGCTCTCCCCGTTTAAATACACTGGCCCGGACAGTTCCTATCTGGGGTCTTGCCTCCGGGCACTCTATCTCAGCCAGGGAGTTTCCGCCGTATACGGGGCGCGTCCACCGGATAATTCCTGTGGCGGTATCAATGTCAACAGCCGTGCAGTCTGCGGCCAGGCCTGTCTTCAGGCGAGCGGCAAGGCGAGGAGCCAGATCCCGCCCGTCCATAGTTGCGCCAATCAGGATTGCGGCGGGCTTATATTTGTTCACAAGCTGCTCAAGAGCATAGGTATGGCCTTCCGTGCTGTATTCGGCATAATCGGCGCTGTCTATTACAATGACCTGATCCGCGCCGTATGAAGCGGCAGCCTTAACCGCCTCGTCGGTCCCGCTGCCAATAACCACGGCAACCAGCTTTTCATCCATGGCATCGGCCAGACTGCGGCCGCCAACGAGCATCTCCAGGCCTGCATTCTTGACCTGTCCGTCTTTTGTTTCAATATACGACCATATGTTTTTATAATCACTCATGCTTTGCACCCTCCTTTATAAAGCGCCGGCGTCACTGAGGAGTGCCACCAGTTTTTGCGCAGACAGTTCCCCTGTCTCTTCCTCAATCATCACGCCGCCCTTTTTCCGCTCAGGCACATATGTCTTTACCACCTTCGAGGGTGAGCCACCCAGGCCGACACAGGCGGTATCAAGACCCAGGTCGGAAGCCGTTAAAACAGGTATTTCCGCCCGGTTTGCGGCCATCTTTGACTTGACCGTGGCATAGCGCAGTTCGTATGTCGTCTGGGACATGGTTACAAGGGCGGGGAATTCCGCCGCCTTCACCTCCGCGCCGTCTTCAGTCTGGCGCTTTGCCAATACCTTACCGTCCTCCACCTTTATCTCCATTGCACATGTGATCTGGGGCAGGTTCAGATACTCGGCAAGCTGGGGGCCCACATGTCCAGTATCCCCGTCGGCGGCCTGTTTACCGCAGAATATCAGGTCAAAGGTCTGCCCCTCTCGTTCTTCGATTGCCTTTACGGCACGAGAGAGTACATAGCCTGTGGCCAGTGTATCCGAATCAGCCAACACATCATCGCAAACCATATAGGCCTTGTCGGCACCTACGGAAAGACAGTGCTTTAGCGCACTTTTTGTCTTCTCCGGCCCCATGGTAACCACAATGACCCGTGCTTGCGGATCGGCATCCTTTATTTGAAGGACCGTTTCCAGAGCATAGGTGTCAAACTGGTTGACTATGTCGGGTACATCGGTCATAATCATTTCATTTTTCTTGGAATCGATTTTTATTTTCTCGATATCCGGCACCTGCTTGATACATACAAGTATGTTCATCAGATATTTTCTCCTTTGTCATTTACCTAATACTGTTTGGGCTATTACCATCTGCTGAACCTGGGTTGTGCCCTCAAAGATGGTAAGTACACGGGCATCCCGGTACATCCGCTCGATGGGATATTCCTTTATATAGCCGTAGCCGCCATGCATCTGCAGGGCTGCGCTTACGATTTCCAGCGCCGTCTCGGTGGCATAATACTTTGCCATGGAGGCCGCTTTGGTGACGTCTTTGCCCATATCCATCTCATATGCCGCGTTGTAGACAAGCAGGCGGGCCGCATTAAGCTTTGTCTCCATTTCGGCAATCATGAACCGCAGGCTCTGGAAGTCCGCCAAACGCTGGCCAAACTGCTTGCGCTCAAGCATATATCTGACCGCCTCGTCCACGGCTCCCTGAGATACTCCTATACCCTGTGTGGCTACGCCAATCCGGCCTATGGACAGCGTCTTCATCGCGGTGATAAAGCCCCTGTCGATCTCGCCGATAATCTCGCTTTTCGGAACCCGGACGTCTTCCAGGATAATATCGCTTGTGGCAACTCCCCGGAGGCCCATCTTATCCTCATTTTTGCCCACAGAAACGCCGGGCAGGCTCATGTCCACAATAAAGCTTGTGATGCCCTTTGCTCCCTTTTCAGGGTTTGTCTTGGCAAAGACAATTGAATTTTGGGCAAAGGGAGCGCCGGTTATAAAGGTCTTTCTACCGTTTAATATATAGCTGTCCCCGTCTTCTATCGCCCGGGTCGTCATGGCGCCCGCATCGCTGCCCGCCCCCGGCTCTGTCAGGGCGAAAGCCATAAACTCCTCGCCGCTTGCAATCTTTGGAATATACTTCTGCTTCTGTTCCTCGGAACCCGCCAGCAGAATAGGAGCAGTGGACAGGGAATTGCATGATGACATTATAAGGCTGGCCGCGATGCTTTTTTTACAGATTTCTTCCATCACGCACATGTAGGAACGTGTATCAAGCCCCAGTCCGCCGTATTCCTCGGGTATTTTAAGACCGAAAAAGCCCATTTCCGCCATAAGGTCATATATATGCTGCGGCATCTCATCGTTCTGGTCAATTTCATTTGCTATGGGTTCCAGTTCTTTTTCAGCGAATTCCCTTGCCAGATCCCGAATGTCATTATGATCCTCGTTGAAAAACATTTTAATTGCCTCCCATGAATAGTTATGAAAGCTTCCCCTTGGGGGAATTACCCGGCATTTCCGAAATCAAGACGATGGAAATCCGGTTATTTCAGTCCGGCGATACGCACCGCCAAAACATATTGTAATAACCTCATAAATGATTAAGATTTCATTTCAACGAGGTTTTTTGATATTATCAGTTTCGCTTCGGTCGCTGCCTGCACATCCTCCACAGAAAGGCCGGGAGCAATCTCAGTGAGCACTATGCCCTCTTTGGTTACCTCCATCACACCCATCTCGGTGATGATTTGATTGACGACTTCTATCGCGGTAAGGGGGAAGGTACATTCTTTCAGTATTTTGGGTGCGCCCTTGGCAGTATGTTCCATTGCCACAATGACCTTGCGTGCCCCCACAACGAGATCCATTGCACCGCCCATTCCAGGCACACGCTTGCCCGGCACCATCCAGTTGGCAAGGTTCCCCTTTTCATCTACCTGAAGAGCTCCCAGTATGGTCACATCCACTTGACCTCCGCGAATTATGGCAAAGGATGTGGCGCTGTCAAAGAAAGATGCTCCCGGTAAAACCGTGATGGGAAAACCGCCCGCGTTGATGATTTCAGGGTCTTCTTCCCCTTCCTTCGCCGCCGGCCCGGCTCCGAGTATGCCATGCTCGGCCTGCAAAGTGATATTTACGCCCTCCGGCACATAGTTTGCCACAAGGGTAGGCAACCCAATTCCCAGGTTGACCACATCGCCGTCTTTAAGCTCCAGAGCCACGCGCTTGGCTATAAAATTCTTTGTATCCATTTAAACATCCTCCGATTGGACAAGGGCATCGACAAATATGCCCGGGACTGTTATAAGCTCCGGATCGAGTTCGCCGACTTCCACAATCTCTTTAGCTTCCGCGATAACATAATCGGCGGCCCGTGCCATAATGGCGCCAAAGTTCTTTGTTGAACCACGCATGAAGCAGTTCCCGAATTTATCCGCAATCGTCGCTTTCACAAAAGCGACATTTCCGCGCAAAGCTTTTTCCAGAAGATATTCACGCCCGTCAAATACGCGCTTTTCCTTGCCTTTTTCCACTATGGTACCAACTCCCACGGGGGTATAGAATCCCGCTATACCTGCTCCGCCGCAGCGGATTTTTTCCGCCAGCGTTCCCTGGGGATATAGTGTCACACTGTCAGGGTCATCTATAAGCATCTGGCCGGTCATAGGGTTGGAGCCTATATAGGACCCGTGCACTTTTATGACACGTCCCTGCTTCATAACCTTAATCATATTGGAATCAGCCGTACCCGTATCGTTGGATACAACAGTCAGATTTTTCGCCGTACTTGTCTCGAGAAGGGCTTTTATCAGAGTTTCAGGGCTTCCTGCCATCAAAAAACCGCCTACGAGGAGGGTATCGCCGTCTTTTACCACTTTGACTGCTTCTGCGGCTGTCATTATTTTGTTCACCGTGATTCTCTCCTTGACTGTTCATTTTATCAGTGCAGTGGTAGGTAGTCATTAATGTCCTTCCGTATGTTCGGCTCTCACCTCTTCCTGTTGTTTGTTCGATAGAATACGGTTGATTACCCTGTTTAAATCAATACTCATAAAAGCCTTTGCCGGTTTTCTTTCCCAGCATACCACCTCTGACCATTTTCTTCAGAAGCATGCAGGGCCTGTATTTGGGATCTCCCGTCTCTTCATAGAGAATATTCATAATATGCAGTACCACGTCGTTTCCTATCAGATCCGACAGGGCAAGGGGGCCCATCGGATGATTGGCACCCAGACGCATAGCTTTGTCAATGTCTTCAGCGCTGGCTATATTATCCTGCAGGACACAGATTGCTTCGTTTATCATAGGAATAAGAATTTTATTGACTATAAAGCCCGGAGCATCGTTTACCTCAACCGGTTCCTTGCCTATAGCTACTGCAAGCTCCATAATCCTCTTGAACGTTTCACTGGAAGTGGAGGTTCCTCTTATGACCTCCACCAGCTTCATAACCGGTACGGGATTGAAAAAGTGCATGCCGATAAACTTGTCCTTCCGGTCAACTGCAGACGAGAGCTCGGTTATTGATATGGAGGATGTATTTGTAGCAAAAATGGTCTCCGGCTTGCACAGGCCATCCAGGGTCTTGAACAGCTCTTTCTTTTTAGCCGCGTCTTCAATAATCGCTTCGATTACCACGTCAGACTGCGCCGATTTGTCCAAATCCGTGGTAAATGTGATATTCCCAATGATGCTCTGCTTTTCATCAGCAGTCAGCTTACCTCTCTCCACCAGGCGGGAAAGAGACTTTTCCAGCTTCGCGGCGGAGCCTTTGATTATTTCATCCGTTATGTCACGGACGATAACATCAAAGCCATTTCGGGCAAAAACCTGGGCAATATCCAACCCCATTGTCCCGGCTCCGATAACGCTTATTTGCTTCATAACGACGCTCCTTTCCAACTGATTTTGCACCTTTGCACGTAAACTATTTATTCTTAAATTCGGGCGCCTTACTCTTGTTGACAAAGGCATTCATAGCGTTCTTCTGATCCTCCGTTGAAAAACACAAGGCAAATGCCTGGGCTTCAAATGCCACACCTGTAGTGATATCGCACTGCATTCCCGCATTGATTGCCGCCTTGCTCTGCCTCACGGCTATCTGGGCATTTTTCGCGATTTTGCCTGCCAGCTCCAGGGCCGTATTCATCAGCTCATCGTCGGCAACAACCTTGCTTACAAGCCCTATGTGGAGGGCTTCCTCCGCTCCAATGGTCTCGGCGGTAAAAATCAGTTCCTTTGCCTTTGACATGCCCACAATTCTGGGCAGCCGCTGGGTTCCGCCAAAGCCGGGGGTTATTCCCAGTCCCACCTCCGGCTGGCCGAATTTTGCCTTTGTGCCAGCCAGCCTGATGTCACAGGCCATGGCAAGTTCGCACCCGCCTCCCAGGGCAAAACCGTTTACAGCGGCTATAACGGGTTTGGACGTGGATTCAATCTTTCTGAAAACACTGTTCCCATACTCTCCGAAGGCTCTGGCCTCCGCGGGGCTCATGTCTTTCATTTGCTGTATATCGGCCCCTGCTACAAACGCCCGGCCTACCCCGGTTATGATTATTACATAAATGTTCTCATCGCCCTCCGCCTGGGCGATAGTTTTCTCAAGCTCTGCCAGGACTCCAATGTTCAGCGCGTTAAGTGCTTCAGGTCTGTTGATGGCTATGACCGCCGTATGGTCAAAAACCTCATATGTTACGTTCATAAACCTGCATTCCCTTCATAAAGTCGTTGTAATGACCGACAAAATGCGCTTACCTGTTAGGCTGATATCCCAGCTCAATTCCGGCAACAATGGTCATATGGATGTTTGAGGTCCCCTCAAGAGTCTCAAACTGCTTTGCGTCTCTGAGCCATCTGCCGCAGGGATACTCCTCCGAATAGCCGTATGAGCCGTATATCTTCATAGCCGTATTGGCGGCATGGACTGCGGCGTTGCAGCTGTACAGCTTTGCTATCGAGGTTTCTCTCTGACTTGGCAGCTTGTTTTCCTTCAGCCAGGCAGCCCTGTATACAAGATACCTTGCCGCATCGTCTTCCATCTTCATTTCGGCTATCTGCTGTTGAATCATCTGGAATTTCCCAATCGGCTGCCCAAACTGCTTGCGCTCATTGGCATACTGTATGCACCCTTCAAGACATGCGGCAGACAGCGCGGCTGCGCCTGTGGCACATCCCATGCGCGTATTATTGAGCATCCACATGCAAAGCTGGAAACCTCTGTTCTCTTCTCCCAGAAGGTTCTCCTTTGGTATTCTTGCATCCTCAAAGACCAGCTCAGAGGTAGGCGCAGGCCACATGCCCACCTTCTTTTCTATCGGTATTCTGGTAATGCCCTCGGTGTTGTTGTAGTCGATAATAAAGCAGGATATTCCCCTTGAGCCCGCACTGGGATCCGTCTTGGCGAAAACCAGGCCCACATCTGAGGTATGACCGCCGGAAATCCACATTTTACTGCCGTTCAAAAGCCAATGGTCCCCCATGTCCTTTGCCGTCATTTTCATACTGGCCACATCGGAGCCGGAGTTTGCCTCCGTAATTGCAAAGCTGCCCACAAGCTCTCCCGAGCAAAGACCGGGAATATATTTTTGCTTTTGTTCCTCAGTACCGTGCTCAAGAATCGTCAACGCCGGTCCCCATATATTGCCGCTTATGCTGAGCCTCCAGGATGTATGAACCTTTGCGATTTCATAAAGAGCGGTAACGCTTTCCATCCAGCCCAGGCCGTTTCCGCCGTACTCTTCAGGAATGTTGAAGCCCAGAAGACCCAGCTCTCCCATCTTTGTGAGTATTTCTCTTCGGTAGTAATGGTTTTCTTCATCCTGTTCAACATAGGGCGCTATTTCTTTTTTGGCAAAATCAGCGGCCAATTCCTGTATCATTGCCTGCTCTTCGGAAAATCCAAAATCCATTGAGTATTCCTCCTTTTAAGGTAGATGACATATTCTTAATTAATTGCAGTTACTCTAGCGAAACAACAACCATGCCTGTTTCTATTACAGAACCTTTTGATACAAATACCTTTTTTACGGTACCGTCAAAGGGTGCCACCAGCTCATTTTCCATTTTCATAGCTTCGAAGACTAAGAGGACCTGACCTGCCTTTACCCTGTCTCCCTCGGATACGGCAACGGACAACACCGTTCCCCCCAGAGGAGCGGTCACGTCTCCGGAGCCAGCCTTGCTTTTTTCAGCGGCCGGAGCGGGCCCCGGCGCCGGTGCAGGTGCAGGTGCAGGAGCTGGTTTGGGCACCGGGGCGGGAATGGGTGCCGGCGCTTCCTGTCTAACTGATTTTACCTGCGCTCCGCTGTCACATTCTTCAACAGTCACATCGTATGTTTTTCCGTTAATTGTGATCTTGTAGTTTTTCATTCCATCTGTCTCCGTTTCATCAAATTATTATCTGCAGTTTCGCGCCATAGGGTTTGGAGCCGGAATATCGGCCGCAACCTGGTATTGGCTGCCTATATTGCGTATGAAGGGGTGGGTTTCCTTTTTCTCGTATTCCCGGATAGCCGCCGTAATCACAGCCACAAGCTCATCGTCCAGCTCCCCTTTTTCCTTTGCTTCTCTCCGCTCAAAGAAGCTTCTGGCAACCTGGGGAAACAGCGCGTAGCTCAAAACGTCCTCTTCCGAGCGGGCATAGTCCCCGATTTCGGCTTTCAGCTTTTCCAGCTCAGGCTCAAGAAGATCGGCAGGTCTGCACTCTATAACCTTGTCGTCCCCTATTACCTTTTTACGCACATCCTCGTCCACGGGTCCCGGCAGCTGTCCGTATTCTCCCCGGAGGAGGGCTTTGGATTCCTTGGTTACCATCTTGTAGCGCTCCCCGGCCAAAACGTTCATAACAGCCTGAGTGCCCACAATCTGGCTGGTAGGCGTAACCAGGGGAGGATATCCGAAATCCTTACGCACCTTTGGTATCTCAGCCAAAACATCATAGTACCTGTCTTCGGCTTTGGCTTCTTTAAGCTGCGAGATCAGGTTTGAGAGCATACCGCCCGGAACCTGATATGTGAGAGTATTTGTATCAACCTGCAGTACTTTGGGGTCAATAACACCATCGGCAAAGAGCCTGTCAGCCACTTCTCTGAAATGCTTTGCCGCCTCGCTGAGCCTTTCCAGATCAAGGCCTGTATCCCTGTCGTGCCCTTTCAGCGTGGCCACAAGGGGCTCCGTGGCAGGCTGTGCGGTCCCGTTGCCCAGCGGTGAAAGGGAACAGTCCACTATATCCACACCTGCCAGGGCAGCCATGAGATTGACCATGTCTCCCGTTCCGGTGGTATTATGGGTATGAAGGTGAATCGGCACTTTTACACGCTTCTTAAGCTTTGAGACCAGGCTGTACGCCGCCATCGGCAGCAGCAGATTTGCCATGTCCTTGATGCAGATTACATCGGCTCCCATATCCTCCAGCTTCATTGCCAGGTCAATAAAATACTGCTCGTTGTGAATCGGGCTTATTGTGTATGACATTGCCGGCTCACACAGTCCGCCGTATTCTTTAACGCATTCCATAGCCTTTTTCACATTTCTGGTGTCATTGAGAGCATCAAATATACGAACTACGTCTATTCCGTTCTCAATGGATTTTTTACAGAATTTATCCAGCACATCATCCGGATAATTCCTGTATCCCAGAATATTCTGTCCGCGCAGAAGCATCTGAAGTTTTGTGTTGGGAAGCGCCTTCTTCAGCATCCGCAGCCGCTCCCATGGATCCTCATCCAGAAACCGCATACAGGAGTCAAAGGTCGCACCTCCCCAGCATTCAAGGGACCAGTAACCAATACTGTCGAGAATTTCACAGGCAGGCAGCATGTCCTCAATCCTCATGCGAGTCGCAGCCTGAGACTGGTGAGCGTCCCTTAAAATCGTATCAGTTATCAGCAGCGGTTTTTTGTTGGTCTTTATAATTGATCTACCGCCAATCATTTCTTCACCTCACATACATTGAATTCATTTGTTAAAACTATCCCATTCACGGATGACCCTCGGGGTCAGCATCTGATGAAAGGCGCAGATACCCGCCGGGTTTTGATATGCGGCTCCGACAAAGGCGCAAATGTATCTTCTAAGCTCATCTATTTTTACTATCTCATCAACAAAGCCCAGCTTTGCACACGCGCCGGGGCGTGAGTTTTCATGGTAGCTTTTGATAAGCTGGTTCATTTTATCTATAATGGGCTGGATATCCTTTCCGGCATCCTGATCCTTTACAAGGCGGCGAGCATACATTGCCGCCGCGGCCGTCTCGCCGTGCATAACATAAATTTCCGTTGCGGCGGTACCGATACTGAATACATTGGTATCATTGCCCTGAGGCCCTCCCATCACATAATGGGCGGCAGCGGTACCCTTTCGCAGGGTAATCTGCATCTGAGGTATCTTCGCGTTCTGTATGCTGAAAATCAGTGACTGGCCCAAGCCTAACAGCTCGGCAACCTCGGCCGGATCGCCCACATCAATTCCGGTGGTATCCTGAAGCCATATTACCGGGATGCGGTCTCTTGCGCACAGGGTAATAAACTCATTCATTTTCATAAGTCCCTGCCGGTAAAGCTTACCGCCCACACCTACGTTGTTTTCACGGTATTCAGGATAGTTGGGAATCATGCCCTGGTAATTTGCCACCACTCCACAGAGAAGCCCGTTTACCTTGGCCAGGCCGGCAACGATTTCAACACCGTAGTCCCTTTTAAACTCCATAAACTCGCTTCCATCAAACAGGCAGGCGAGTATCTTTCTTATATCATAGGCCCGCCGCTGGTTGGCCGGCAGGTGGGTGTATATGTCCGACACCGGATAGGCAGGTTCCCTGGGGTCATCCACACGGAAAAAGTTCTCATTGTATGCCGGAACAGCGTCCATATATTTTTTTATGGCTTCTATGACTCCCTCTTCCTGGGTATATACTTCCCTGAAGAAGCCGGTTTGACCGAAATGAACGGATACCGAGCCGGGCGGGTCTTCCCTGCCGGCGTTTTTTGTGGCGTCAATAAGAGTCTGAGCCGTTTCCTTATCCACAAAGCCCTTGGGGTTCATCCCGCCGACGATACCCGCGCCGCCTACCGCCATATTGGCCTTCTCATGGGCCAGCAGTATTGTGGGGCTGATGGCGTGATATCCACCGCCGGCCGGATTGGTTCCGTATATACCTACTATAATGGGAATACCAAGTTGCATGAGGTCGGCGTGCCGATAGAAAGGGGTTCCCCCTGTAATCCTTCCGGCATAGACTTTTTCCTGCTCATCAAGCTTAACGCCGCTGCAATTGAGTAAATATACCAACGGTATATTCAGCTGCTTTGCCATATCAGTAGCCCTGGTCAGCTTTATGGCCTGGCCTGCGACCCATGCTCCGGCAAGCTTTTTATTGTCTGAAGCAATTATTACCGCCCACTTGTCATGAATTTTTCCGAGACCGGTAATAACGCCCGTGCTACCGTCTTCATTACCATAGGGGTTTAAAAGGCTGTTCAAAGGACACCATGAGCCCTTGTCCACCAAAAGCTCCAGTCGCTGCAGCGCCGTCATCTGTCCGGACTTGTTAAGTGATTCATCCGAACGGCCGGATGCCAGCACATCGGACATTTCCTTCTGTAGCTCATCTTCGATTTTTTTCAGTTCAGCTTCATTCCCCGCATTTGGTTGCTCCAAAGGGGCACCGATAACTTCCATATTTCGGAAATATCCGGGCATGGAGTAGCCGAATGTACTCATGCTTTTCCCTCCTTAAATCATTGACAAAACCTATAATTATGCATACTCGAAATCATTATAACTGAATATGTTCATTTTGTATATACAAATCTGTAAATGCGCCTATTTGGCTAAAATTATAGCTAAGTTGTCAATTGTTATGACAAGCAGTTTTATACGCGGTAAACGACAGCTCGGTGATTTGTTTGTATAATCCGGCATTCAATCATTGAATTGCTGTTATAAAAGTATTATCATTTATTTAAGCCGACAAGAAGAGGGGAGGAACACATTGTGACCAGGACAATAAAGGCCGCTGCCGCGTCATTGTTTCTCATAGCATGTTTGATTATTACCCTGCCCCGGCCTGCTATGGCCGCAGACAACTCAGACGGGTATGTTATATCCGAATATATTAAGGATATAACCATAGACACAAAAAATACATACACAGTAACCGAAACCTTGAAGGTCAATTTCAAAACACCCAGTCACGGAATATATCTTTCCATCCCATATATCCATGAAATGGTCTGGGATGAACTGGGTCCGCGTCCGGTTTTGGAAAAGACGGATATTGTAGACGTGAGTGTGAAGGGAGACATGTACTCTGCCGGACTGCAGGATAATAATTATGTTATTAAGATTGGCAACCCATACATAACCCTGGTCGGCGAGAAGGTTTACGTAATATCGTACAAGCAAAAGTTTGGCCGCGATAAGCTGGATACCAGGGATCTGGTCTACTATAATATAATAGGCACCAAGTGGGATACCGTTATAGAAAACGTGTCTTTCAAAATCCATATGCCAAAAGAATTTGACCCCACACAGCTGTGGTTTTACGCAGGAAGGCTCGGGCAAACGGGAGATGCCCCTGTGGATTATGTAATAGAAGGCAATACCATATCAGGGACACTGGCCGGGAAGCTGGGCCCGGGCGAGGCTTTGACATTACAAATTGATTTGCCCCAGGGATATTTCGAACCTCCCAAAGAATTTGACTGGAAGGGTCTTCTTATAAACCTGGCCGTTGGATTGGACGCAGCTGCTTTGCTCCTGTTTTTGATGTTCGGCCTAAACAGGGCCCTTGATCGATCCTATGATTACAGTCCACCGGATGCCATATCCCCCGCCGAAGCCGGATATATCATAGAAAACACCATAAACGACGGAGATGTGGTTTCTCTTATACTTTACTGGGCAACAAAAGGGTATCTGTCAATTGAGCAGCTTGATGAAGATGATTTCAGGATTACCAGGCTGAAAAACTTATCCTCCGGGCACAGGGATTACGAAATATATATGTTCAACGAGCTGTTTCCCAGCTCCGAACCCGTCACATTATCTCAGCTTCAGACAAAGTTTTATGTCGTAATCAGCGATACAAAAGATCTTATAAAAAAATACTATTCAAAAAAAGAAAACAGGTTTTATTATCCCGCATCAATCACACTGGGAAAAATTCTCTCCTTCATACCCGCGTTACTTATTTTCTCATCTTTATTGCTGGGTATATATGAAAACACCTTCGTGTTATTAATAGCCGCTGTAATATCGGTTGTGTGCTCAGCGGTGATAATGCTGCCCCTGGTCATCCTTATGAAGACGATAAGAAGATGGAACAGGCTCCATAGTGCGGCAAGGCGAGCAAGGCTTATAATCTCCGTTGTATCGTCTGTAGCGCTCCTTGGCGGCTATGCCTTCACAATGAGTTATTTCCGTCTGCAGACCCTGGGCCTTGTTGTAGCGGGCAGCGCATTATTTATCAGCATAATCAGCGCTTTCATGCGCAAGCGGACAAAGCTCGGAAACGAGCTGCTGAGCAGGATGCTGGGTCTGAAAGGCTTTATGGAGAATTCCGACAAGGGGGCGCTGGAAGGTATTGTGGCAACATCTCCATACTATTTCTATAATGTTATGCCCTATGCCCTGGTGTTCGGATTGGCGGATATATGGTCAAGGAAATTCCGGGGTATTCCCGTTATGCATCCCCAATGGTATACAGGTTCATACTTGGGCAGCTTTTTGTTCTCGCCCTTTGCCATGCAGAGGGCCTTGCACAGCGCGTTTTTGCGCTTTCGAGCCCCCGTCGCGAAAAGCCAGGCCATCTCCGGCGTGAGCAACATCCCCAGAGGGGGAGGAGGCGCAGGAGGAGGTGGCTCTGCCGGTAGCGGATTTGGCGGCGGAGGCGGCGGGCGCTGGTAAAATATTATTAAAACGAAAACGGAGGTCAGAAATGGAAGATTTAAAAGGCAAGGTCGCGTTTGTCACAGGAGGTGCCAGCGGCATCGGACTGGGGATTGCAAAAGCCTGCGCAAAGGCCGGAATGAAGGTTGTCATTGCCGATATCAGGCAGAAGGCTATTGACGATGTTCTCCCCTTTTTCAGGGAAAAGGGCTGGCCTGTGCATGGAATCCGGCTTGATGTGACTGACAGGTCGGCATTCGCAAAAGCTGCCGACGAAGCGGAGGCGGTATTCGGCAATCTTCATGTACTGGTCAATAATGCCGGTGTGGAGGTCCCCGCCCGTCCCCTCTGGCAATCTACATTTGAGGATTGCGACTTTATTATCGGCGCCAACATCAAGGGTATTTTAAACGGGATTATCACAATTGTGCCGCGAATACTGGAGCACGACGAGGGAGGCCATGTTGTGAGCACCGCTTCCGAGTCCGGGCTGTCTGTTGTTCCCAACTGCGCCCTGTACTGCATGACCAAAGCAGCCGTAATCGGCCTGATGGAAACCCTTGCCTCCGATCTGGCAGGGACAAATGTTGGTGCGTCCGCATTCTGCCCAGGCCCCATTGAGGGCAATCTCAGAGCCACTTCAAGGGAGGTTCGTCCTGAAAGCCTGAAAAACAGCGAAGAGCTAACGCCGATTGCCCCGCCCCCTCCGCCTCCCGAAGGAACGGATATGCCTGACTTTAGCAAAATGATCCTCTCCGCTGAAGAGGCCGGCGAGCGCGTGCTGCGCGGTATCCGCCGGGGTGACCTGTACATCCTTACCCATCCTGAATTCAAGGAAGGCCTGAAGCATAAGTTTGACGCCATACTGCGCGCATTTCCCGACCAGCCCATAAATGAGGATTTTGAAAAATACTTCAGCATTCTTGTTTATAACCCCATATATGACACCCAGACAACCCCCGGTCCCCCGGACTGGGATTGATTATTGAAAAACCGAAAGGGGAAAAACGCAAACGTTTTTCCCCTTTCGGTTTCGTAAGCAAATTATGTATTATGCTTATATCTCTATAATATTGCATTTGCAGCTGAAGCATGTGAGATAGATACCAAAGCTGTCAACACTCAACTCCATTTGGCCGGAACCGCAGTATCTGCACGGAGGCTCGGACAATATGCTGGCGCTTGCGTAGTCCTTCTCCTCCTCGGAAAGCTCGTCATTGTTAAACTGCTTTATCTTGGCTATAAGCATATTAGCCTGTTCCTGCTCCATTTTTATGTTCTGCTCCTGGGCATAGGCCATAAGCTCATCTAAGGATTTGATTTTTAATATGGCCTTCTTTTGCGCCGGCAATATCGACAGCAGCAGATCTGTGTAGTTCATTGAAATCCCCTTTCTATTTTTGCGTTCGTATGTAGTTTTTTTATTATAATATAAAAAAACCGTTATGAAAAGTTTTCTTTGATTTTATAAATTCAGACTTATTATATCTGTTTTGTTTTAAATACAACAGACTTTCCTGCATTTACCTCTTAATATATCATCAGGAGGTGAATGAAATGACAATTTCATTAAACGAATTTGCAGACAGGATATTAAATTCGGAGGAGCTGTACCTGCTCATATGCACAGAGGCAATAGTTTATGACAGCATCTCCAAAACGGTATATCTTCCCCTGGCGACTCACAACAATACAAACCTCAATCCCCTTGCGGATTTTCGCACCCCTATGGGCCACTTCCTGCTCTGGAGCCGGCATACTGAGGTGGTCTGCACCTCCGGTGAGCTTTTGAACTCACTATACAGCCTGGGCTTTAAAGTGAGGGACAGCCAGTCAAACAGGGACTATTCAATCTATTCACTGGTTAAACAGGCCGATACTTTGAAGACAGCGATTTAGTATGTCGTCAATTAGTGAGATAATATTCAGCATCCGATATGCGGGCATCAGTACCGCATATCGGTTTTTTCTGTATGTTGTATATGCTTTACAAATCAGTGCAGCCTGTTATCTGTCCATACGGCCTGTCGTAAAGGGCTTACAGTTTACTGTTAGATTCATCACTTCTCAGCCGGCTTTTCCTATTGTCTTGATCTGGCAGCCGAATTTCTCCTTCAGCTCTTCGATTGTCCCGGATTTATTAAACCTCTCGGGATCATAGGTTTTTATTGAGAAATAGTCGTGCAAAAAGCTCGCCCAGTAGGTCTGCCCACCCACGTCGTAGACCTGGGCTTTTGTCAGGGCCACCAGGCTGTGGGGCGCAAACTTCGGTATGTTCACAAGGCAGCCCGCCTTTGCGGTAAACTCCTCGTTGTAGACGGTAAAGCGAACCTGGCCGCTGCGCACATAGAGCAGGTCCCGGTGCCTGGGGAATTTAACCCACTCGGCAGTGAAGCCCGGCTCCATTTCCGCACAGCAGAGCTCGCATACGCCGGCGTTTTCCCAGCGCTGAATCAGGACCTTCATTGTAACCCCGTCAAGCCTGTATTCCGCCAGGGGGCGGTCCGGATGCCTGACCGCGGAAACCTCCTCGGCGGGAACCTCCTGGAACAGGGGGCGCTCACGGACTATGAAATCATTACCCCCTCGGGCTTTGGCAAATTCGGAGTCGTTATAATCCACCTGCATATAAGTCCTCAGGTTGTTGACTGCCTGGGCATCGCCTATTATATCCATGTCATGGAAAAAGCCCCGGTATTTCATGTCCTCCAAAAATGCCATTCCATGGGCCTGCCCCGCCTGCAAATGGAGTATGTCTCCCTCCTTTACGAGACATTTTTTCCCGTCGATGTACAAATACATTTTCCCGCTGTCGCAGAAAAACGTCTCATAGCCAAACCGGTGCTCATGGGCCATAGCCGACGAATCCGGGTCCGTTCCCTCAGGTATCGCGTGCATAATGGAATCGGTAACGCAAAAAATCCTGTTGGGACCTTCCCCCATTAAAATCGTGCTCTGCTCCTCTCCGATACGGCCGTCGGGTGTTTTAACCACTATAGGATAAATCCAGCTGCTTTCCCGATCATTCAGGTCGATTAGAAACTCGTTTTTCACGTCATTGCTCCTTTCAAGTATTGCTTTTAATATTCCAGCCACCAAGGATAAAACCCACATCCCCAGGGCCGCAGATTCGATTTGGGTTAAATTCCGCCGTTATCGTTTTTGTATCCCCCGGCAGGAGCGTAAAGAAATTATCACTGTAAAATACCGGAAGTATGTCCTTTCCGGCGGCGTCCACCGTCCTGACGCGTATCTGCAGCAAGGGCACGCCGCTTTTGTTGGAAAATATGAGAGTATATCGAACATTGCCGGCGGGCAGCCTTTCAGGCCCGGATACAGCCATCTCCGGCTCCCCCTCAGGCAGCTCCCCAAGGGCCCTGTAGTTCATATACTCTCTTTTGTTATGCCAATAGAAGTTCTCGCCCAATATTTTGCCCTCAGAGCTTTTTAGGGTCAGCCTGATAAAAAAAATATCGGTTTCAGATGCCAAAAAGTCCGCTTTTGCCACAACCAGGCCGCAGGCGTCCCCTTCCAGCCGCTGGGTTTTAAATTCCTCCGACAGCACCGGATGTCCCTCCATATCATACACCGTGAGGGTTGTGGATACATTCTGATATGTATTGGCTGTTGAATTCGCCAGGACAATATTGTCGTTTCTCGGGTCCCAGATTGCCCGGGTGGGCTGATTTCCCGCCTTGACGCCGAAATAGCCCCCGTTTGTGTCCAAATACCAGTCGTAGGTCTGCCACATGAAGGACGGCCAGGCTGATTGGCTCATCCACATCAAAAGACCGCTGGAGCGGCGGGCTGCCAGAGCTTCAAACATGCCCTTGTGGTTTTCATAGTTTATCATCTGCGCCGCGCAGCAAAAATCTTCCAGAGAAAATGCTTCTCCCGCCTCATGTACCATTTTCAATATATCCGCCTTATAGGCGCGGAATATCGGGTCCTCGGGGTCCGGCTTCTGACCCTGGACCTTGTCCTCGGGAATATCAAAGTCCCCGCCCAGATAGCATTTGAGCGCCTCCATATATGTATTTGCCGGTCCGTTCATATGGTATGTCCAGTCATGGAGCGCCCAGACCTCACTGATAGGCCAGAGGTTTTCCGGCGCTATAAACTTCCTGAGGCTCTCAAGGGACGGCACATTCGGTATGCCACGCTCGCTGCGCAGCACAGGCGAAGTCACATCACTAAAGTACTGCTTGATGCCCTGCCGGCCTCCCGGTTTGGCCAGAGAATACCCACCCCCGCTGCCCACGGGCAGAAAAGCCGAATTGGGTATGTAATACCGTGTACCATCCAATTCCACCGTCAATTTCCGGAGACCCTGGTCAAGCTCCTGCGGCGGGTCCCCTTCGTTCCTGCCGCAGTAAATGACAAGGGCGGCATGGGAACGGTTTTTCCTTATCTTGTCCGCCGCGTTTTGCAGGAACATTTCGGGATCATTGGGATCCGGCCCGTCCACAGGGTTGGCCAGCCAGAAATCATCCCATATCATAATTCCGTACTTGTCGCAGGCCTCATAAAACGCCGGATGGTTTGTCATCCCCACCCAGTTGCGGATCATATTCAGATTTGCTTCCCTGTGCAGGCGGACCTTATTGTCGTAATCCTCCGGGCTGTCAAGCTTCAGGCCGTCATCCATACCCCAGTTTCCGCCCTTTGCCACTATCCTGCTTCCATTGCAATAAAGGGTCAGAAGCCCTCCGTCAATTGAGTATGTGAATTTTCTTACACCGAAGCTAAAACGCTTTACATCGCTTCTTTTGCTGTTGAGAAAACCGAAAACATCCATATACCCCTCGCGCTCCGCCCTTTCAGTGGCCAGCGCGAACACATCCACGGTATATAAAAACTGCTCTCCATAGTTGTTGGGCCACCACAGCCGGGGGTTTTTAAGAAATATGCCGCCAATCTCTATACTTTTTGTCTCTCCGGCTCCCAGTGGAAAAGACTTCTCAAAGGTCCGCCTCGCCTCGTATATAACTCCTCCCACCGTCACGGTGACCGGTCTGTCTTCATGGTTTTTTATCTCCGCCCTAAAGGTTAAACAAGCCTTTGACTTATCAAGGCTGAAGCTTCTTGTCATGCTCTGTTCTACCTGAACAGGGCTTTGAGCGCAGACGCGAAGCTCCCTTACCCGGACGGCCACCGGCTTTCCCCCAAGCCTGCGTCTTTTCACCGCAGTAAACCGCAGATAACGCGCCTTTTGAGGAGAAAACACAGGAATGGAAACAACACCGCGTTCCCAGGCGCTCATGTCAACGGAAACAAAGGCCGTGGAACCCTGAACACTGTCTGAAACCGCGTGTCCCTCATGCTCATCGGTTCCCCTTGTGGCGTCCCCTTCCAAAACTCCGAACCACTCCGTATCCACACTTCCGCCGGGATAAGCGTCAAAATTACTCCAATGTATGCCATCGGCTGATACTTCAAGCCTGAATCTCTCAGGATGCCTGGACTCCATATCGGCCGCAGCCCCTCCTGCCTCGGTTCCCCAAAAGAGCGTGACGGAGCCCAGGGTCAGCATTTTACCAAAATCAACGGTAAAACCGTCGCCCTCCGTATCCCCGCCTATCCACTGATTGGAAAACCGGCCGCCTGTCATTTCTATCTCATCACCCTCCGGGTTTTTCACCTTCACGCCGGGTAAGAGCATAAAATTTTCTGCTTCCAATGACGACGATACCTGTTTTATCTCCAGCTCTGTCTCCATCCAGGGGTCCAGCAGTGAAACAGACCCCGAATAAGTCAGATACACATTCCCGTATATACCGATGCCGCGCCCACGGATTGTAGGCAGCCAGTCCCAGCCGACAGTCGCGTGCAGGGTTGGATTATCCGCCCCCAGAGTTCCTCCGTTTGGCCCCGGCCCCTGGGCCAGCCCCTGGGTCGTCACCTCTCCCGGATTGTCGTTTTTATAAATAAGCACCGCCAGGCAATTTTCCTCGCCAAAGCGAACAAGCTCAGTTATATCAAATCTTCCGCGGATAAAAGCCCCTTCAACAGAGTTTTTCCTGTCTTCTATTTCATTGGGCAGAAAGCGCCCGTTGAAATATATGTCCGCCTTCCAGTTTATTGCGTCAAAATTTAAAAATACCCGTCTGCCCCTTTGCTTTTCCGGTATGACAAAGGTATTGCGATACCAGAAGTCCGCTGTAAAATAGGCGTCTGAGATTTGAAACTGCCAGTCGTCGAAATTTGGATCTGGCACCGCCCCGGCTTTTATATATGACGCCAGAACCGTGCCGGGTACACAGGCCGGCAGCCAGCCAGAATCGTCATATCCGGGTTCCGACAGAGCCGGGCCTTCTTCCAATACACATGAGGCGCGCCGGAGTTTCCAATTCCCGCCTGTGAGAATCTGGGTTCCAATCCTGTCATCCGGAGGCATTGGCTCCAGCTTATATTCAAATTCGTTATCACCGAAAAACTCAGCCCTGCGAATTATAAAGCAGTCCTCCGACGACTCTTTGCAGTATATGCGCACATATCTGGCAAAAACACTGTCAAAAACAGATTCAACCGCGGTATTCATAAAACCCCTGGCATTATATACAGTACTCCAGCTCTTTGCGTCATCAGATATCTGGATACTGTATGTTACAGCATATTTCTCGCCCCAATGCACAATTGCTTTAAAAAGCCGCGTCTTAGCCCCCAGGTCTATGTATACCCATTGGTCACTATCCCCGGAGCTTATCCACCGGCTCTCGACACTCTCAGACAAAGGGCCTGAAATATCATCCGTTATAAGATGCGCGGCATTATTAAAATTGGCCGCACTTGAATGCCAGGCAGCTCTGTGCAGCGCCACATTTCGTTCCATTCCGGCCTCCAAAAGAATCAGCTTCGGGAAAACAGCTGTAATATATTTCTATTATTGTATCTAAACGCAAAAAGAATTGCAAGACTGGCACAATTGTGTTTTTCCATACCGATAAAAAGCGCAGAGGAGAGCTCCCTTCTGCGCTTTTTGATAATATGGCCCAAATAATCCCCTTTACTGCAAGTCTTCTTCCACTTGCGCAAGGGCCGCTTTCTTTTCCTCTCTTTTCTTAAAAAACTCGATGGCGGGCCTGATAATCATCTTTTTCCAGAACTGTATGTATAAATTTATCAGGATTGATACCACTATTACTAAAATCATATAAAGGATCGCGTCTTTAAATGTGATGGGAATAGGCCTGAATGCGGAGTCTGTTCCACCTGTGCCCTGCAAAAATTGCCACATTGAATATGCCGAGGGAGATGTCATGGATTTTGAAAGCAGATAGGACTTCCATGAACTGAGCAGCGATAAATATACATTTGCCAAGTGGAAGTGGCACAGATACATCGTGAAGGTTATTTTCCCTAATAACGCCCATATTTTTCTGTTAAGCAGCCAGGAGATGAAGGTTTTATTCAAAAATGAAAGCAGCACAATTATCAGAATGTATAATGTGCGTTTAAAATTTTCCATTCCCGTAGGCTGGAAGAACATTAAGCTGAAAAGACGATATATGGCGTAGATCTCCAGCAGAGAGAGCACAATTCGCCATCCCATGCCAAGCTTCTTTTTTGAAAGGTATTCATACAGAGCGTATATTGAAACGCCCAGGCTCATTTCCGCAATCGCCCGAACCATGCCCGCGTTCAGAAAGCCCATTTTTACATAGAAATCCAGGACAAGGGATGAATTGAGAGCGAAATACACATAGAAAAGTATGCCCAGCACAGGGGCTATAAACATCATGAAATCGTAGTTCTTATAAAGGGCAAATGTAAATATATATCCCACAATAAGAAGGTGTGTAAGAAACCAGAGCGGTACTATAGGCGTCATGCCATCGTTATATCCGAAGGGCGTGCCCACCAGCATAAGCATTTCCCACTCGGTATTCTGAAGGTTTTTCAGCCTATCGACAAAAGTTGACTGAAATATGGGGTAAACAAGGACACTAAGCAGAAGGACAACTATCAGCACAGGATAAAAAGCCTTGAGCTTCTTTTTGACATAGTCTACCGCCTTGGCGTGAGCTTCCCGAACGGTGACCGGCTTGTCGCGCCCTGCCAGATTTCTTTTTGCGGATTTCGCCATGAGAAATCCCGCAATTATAAAGAAAAACTCAACCGCGCTGGAGCCTGACGGCATGAATTTCGGCGATCCGAAAAATATTTCGGCGTGATAAAGACACACCAAAACAGTAAATGCAAATCTCCAAAACTCAACTGTTAATATTCTTTCGCTCTGGGGGCGCGCCAAGGTGTCCGACCTGGGGGGCAGGGTCGTAGATTTAGCAGACATGGATAAAACCTCCTTATTTATCCGAAAATCGGCTCTTCTTACTTATATTTACATGCTGCATGTAATAGCGCAAAATCCCAATTGCGGAAATAAGGCTCCGGAAAAACCTGAAGCCTTTAAGTCTGTAATCCAATTATAAAAAATTTTATATGATAAATATCGAAGCCATATCAAATTGAGGGTTTTACGGTGGCAACTGCCGCAATTTCTCCATGGATTGAAATCCAAAACCCCTATCTGTTTTGACGAAGGATAAGGATAATTGTTTCATTTTTTAGCATTAAATAAATTTTTAACTTGAAATGCCCTCTTCATCCAGTAAATACTTGAATTCCCTTTCCCGGTACTATATTATTGTTTCAAAGAGATAACCGCTTTACTATTTTGTTCTGAAAGAAGGAGTCAAGAATGAAAACCGGAACACATTTTGTAAGCCTCTCTGAAAACCCCTATTCCCGAAGGGGCTCCCATCTGGCCCTGTTCAATGATATTGAAGGTCAGGAGCTTTTCGGCAAAGCTGTGCTTTATATAGGCAGTACGCGGGGCGGCGCAGTGAAGAACAGTGCCGTATACAGACAGGTAAAGGCTGAAATAGTGAGGGATAATCTGGTCCTCCCAACCGTTATAACTTTGAAGTCATTCTGCAGTCGGATTACGGCCAGTTCCGGTTCTGCATAGGAGAGCGACGCTTTCTCCGAATCAGAGGCACAGACGGACTGACCCTCAGACTGACTCCGAGATTATCTCCCATGGACGGTATAATTGACCTTCTGGACGGTACATGGCAGTTTAACTTCAGTGAGGCAACAGCCCTTTTAATTCCCTTTGTCGGCAAGATTACGGTAGACACAGCCTTTGAGATTGCTCCCGATGAAAACGGAGTTGTGGACGTGGGAATTGAAGAATATACTATCGACCCAATACATCGCCCTTTTGATCAATACCCTTCATATGAACAGTGCGTAATGAGTTATAAGACGGAGTTTGAGGCCTTTTCCCAGTCGGTGTGCCCCTCATTGCCGGGGGAATATGAGGATATGCGTCTTAAAGCCCTATGGACAACCTGGTGTCTTATGGTGGAGCCGGACGGTGAGACTTTATACATGCACACCATGGTCAAAATGATGCGCGGAGTTTTCGAGCATGTCTCAGGCTGGCAGCAGGCCATGCAGGCTATTTTTCTGAGCCACGATATCAAGCTGGCATGGAATATTCTCTGCGGTATTTTTGACTATCAGGACGAAAACGGCAGAATCGCAGATATACTGGATGACAGTTCTTTCAATAAATTCGCCATGAAGCCGCCCTTTCAGGGTGTGGCGCTCATGTGGTTGCTGGACAATTGCGATATAGACAACATCCCCTATGAGGATAAGCTGCATGTCTATCAGGGCATGGTCAGATGGACCGAATTTTTCTTCAAATGCAGGGACATTGATAAGGATGGCATATGGGAAAACCGCTCACCCATGGAAACCGGCTGGGAAGACGCGCCCTATTTTTCTGTAGGCTTCCCCCTTGCTTCTCCGGATATGAACGCCTATCTGGCAATTCAACTTGAGGCTCAGGCAAGACTGGGCAGAATTCTGGGCATAGACGAAGATATCTGCGCGGGCTTTAAAAGAAGAGCAAGAGAGCTGGTAGAGAGAATAATACTGCGCTTCTGGGACGGAAACCGCTGGATTGCCTTCAACAGTAACACAAAGGAAGTGGCTTATACCAAAAGCCTGCCTCTTTTCGCGGCACTGATACTCGGCAAGCGATTGCCCCGGTATATCATTGACAAGTCCATTGAATACATAATGGAATGTGGTTTTATGACGCCTTACGGCCTCGCCTCAGAATCCACGGAAAGCGAGCATTTCTTCCACGGCTGGTGCAAGGGATGCATAAATACTCCCATCCAGCTCATATTTTGCCTCGCCTTCGATGCCTGTGGCAGGCCGGAGCTGGCCAAGGACCTGGCCATGAAATATCTGGACACCCTAAGGAGAACAGGACTGTATCACATGCACAATCCCCTGACAGGAGAGGCGGAAAGAGATGCGGTGGGAAACACATCCATCAGCGAAAAGTATCTTTTCTGGTCAAGCTGGGCCGCCTCCTGCTATCTGTTCCTTGCACAGCGGTACGGGGCTTAAAATAATGTCACTGAACAAATGGGTTTTGAAAAACGCATTTTGCATTTGTAAAAAGAGCAAACCTGCTCTTTTTGACAGGCAGAACAAACCTGTTTTGCCCGTTTCAGAAACATTGATCGACTCCTGAATTGATTTTTACTTACACACCGAACCCATTGCCCTGCAAACAGGCATTAAATAAACTATATTCCGTTTTTTGCGATGAAATGCCGTTATGCAATTTTTTGTTTTGTACTTAGTGTAAAATTATAATTGGCAAAAATAAAGGAGGAATAGCAAAACCTATTCCCCCTGCATGCGAAACCTGTTAAGATGAGTTTGTAAACCAACATAAAAACAAGGAGATGCATGCAAGAT
>JAAYOP010000011.1 GCA_012520295.1 Clostridiales bacterium
CATCTTGCATGCATCTCCTTGTTTTTATGTTGGTTTACAAACTCATCTTAACAGGTTTCGCATGCAGGGGGAATAGGTTTTGCTATTCCTCCTTTATTTTTGCCAATTATAATTTTACACTAAGTAATAATGCCTGCTTGCAGCATAATGGAATTGGGGTGTGTGACCGTAAATCCATTCATGCAGTGTCAAAAATTGTGTATTTGATCTTTTTGCAGATGCCTTTTGCAAAGCCCATTTGCTCAATAAGCAAAACGGGAAATGTTCCTTTACAAAGTGTTAATGCTTTGTTATTATAAATGAAACAATGTATTAAATCGAGTAAGGCATTCCCTGTGAAGAATGCCTCAATAATAATATGGAAGGTGGTTAAATGAAAAGAAAACTGGCATTGCTTCTCGCCTGCGTCTTTATTATTGCGTTGTTTGCCGGGTGTGGGGGTAAAACATCCTCCGGTGACAATAAGACCGATGCCGGCACGGCCCCGCCCGATGAGCAGGAAACCGATGTTATAGAGGAATCTCCGTATAATTTTGCAAAGGGTAATTTTGAAACAAATGAAAAGGGATATCCGGTAGAACCATATGAATATACCCTGCCCATTTCGACGACTGATGAGGTTCTGACCTACTGGACGTCGACGCTGCTTCCGCAATACCTGCCCGAAGACGGCTACGGCGCCCTGGATTATGCCATTAAGCTGAACGAGCTGACCGGAATCAACATCGAATACCAGGTTGTAGCATACAACACGATGGGAGAGAGCTTCTCGACCATGCTGGCGGCTGACGACCTGCCGGATATGATGAACTACGCGATTTACTATTATCCGGGGAGCTTTAAAGAGGCTGTTGAGGACGAGTATTTTATAAACATCTGGGATTACAGGGATTACTGTCCCAACTATATTTACCAGGCAACATGCGATCCCGAAGACACCAGGACCTACGAAACCATATTCTACGAAGATAATTTAATATATGCGTTTTACATAATGTGGACAGAGAAATATCAAGCCACAGGCAAGGTTATCCGCGGAGACTATCTGGATAAGATAGGCTTGAAAAACACTGACCTTGTGACGTGGGACGACTGGTTTGAGGTTTTCAACCGCATTAAAACCGAGCTGGATATAGAGTATCCCTGGCCGCTGACTAATCCGATTGACGTGGTCGGCACCTACTGGACGTCCCCGTCCTTTGACACGCTGGGTTCCGTTGCGATGGGAGGACTTCCGGCGGTTTATGTGAAGGACGGACAGGTCTGCTTTGGAAACATGACCGAGCGGGACCTGGCGTATATGAAAAAGATGAACGAGTTTTACAACGCCGGAATCATCGATCCCAACTGGGCCAACTACGGCAACAGCTTTGATTTCAGCGACAAGACCGCCAAAGGGCAGACGGTCATAATGGACCTGCATGAGAGCGAAGTCCCGAGTGCCAGCCCCACGGGCATAGACCCGAATTGCAGATGGGAGCCTTTGAACAGGCCGCTGCTGTACGAAGGCCAGGTGCTCCATCTGGGCGGTGGAAAATCCCGCGTCGACATGGGAAATACGAGCATTTCGGCGAAATGCGAGAATATTCCCCTGGCTGTGACCTGGTGTGATTTCAGCTATTCCCCCTTCGGCTCCTTCTACGTTTCCTACGGACCCGAGGGAGTTCTGTGGGAATATGATGCCGATGGAAATATCACATCCACCGAATTTGCGATAAACCATGAGATGGGAGTCTCATGGGCGTACATGATTTATGCAGTGAACTCCATTATCGAGCACGGTCTGGAGGATACCACCAGAAAGACCAAGTATCCCGGCGGCGAAAGGATACTGGAGGTCCGCAGGTTCTGGAACACCTACGACTATGACGGGGCGTACGAGTTCCCGGTCGGCGTAAGGCTTACCGACGAAGAGAGAGAGTTTGTAAACACCCTTGCGGGCGATATCTCCACGTTCATATCCGAAAACTACTCACTTTTCCTTGATAACACAAAAGCATTCAGCGAGTGGGACGCCTATGTGGCGCAGCTCTACGATTTGGGCATGCAGGATATCATAGACACATACCAGACCGCTTACGATAGGTACCTGGAGTCCAAAAAGAACTAAACCCGAAAACCAGCCGGGGGCCCTGCGAGGGAAATCCTCGCAGGGCCCCCGGCCTTTTGCGCGAAAATAGGGCGCATCCTTCACTGGGCGCCGTACATGCCCTTGCTGTTCATATATTGGAAAATCGCCTCTCCGTGCTTCTGCTCCTCTTTTTGGATATGATTGAGGGTGTCCCGGACATTGGTGTCCTTGCATTCAAATATGGCGGTATCGTATGTGCCGGAAACATATTTTTCGGTCATAAGCAAATCCTCGCACAAATCCTTGTCGGAAATATTCAGGGATGTGGCCGGCGTATTTGTTAAACCGCTCTGAGCCTGTTGATTCTGCTGTTGTTGGTTCATCTGAGGCAGGGTGCCGCTTAAAAGCTGGTTAATCGAATCCAGATGGCTTCTTTCTGAAGCCTCATTGGCTTGAAATATTTGCTTTAGCTGAGGATCGCTGGCCAGATTGGCATAGTTTGAATACTTTTCTATGCAGATTAATTCATGCTTTATCTGGTCCTCCAGGAGCATCCGTTCTTTATTTGACAAGTTAATTTGCAAAGTGCTCACCTCCGAGTTTAAATTATGTATTTTCTCTCAATATATGCATTTTCCCTTCATTTTGACAAGACAGATATGCTGATTTCCACAAAAAAACCGGAGCCCTGATAAGGGATCCGGTTTTTTGGGTTTTTGTCTTGGACTATGCCTTTCCCAGAGCCTCCAAAACCTTGTCAGGTGTGGCGGGCGGGTCTACCCAGACACCGATTGCGTTGTGTATGGCTATGATGACAAGGTGGGTATTGGCCAGGGAATGGCTGATACCGCTTGCTCCATATGCGGCATTGCCGGAGCGGGTCTCCAGGAACTTCCTGTCTACCGGCGGGACATCGACCATAGTGGGATACTTGCAGTCAATCATGTTATTATTGAGCTTTACGCCGGTTCTCTCGTCATATACAAATTCCTCCATGAGCTGACAGCCCTGGCTGAAGTACATGACCTGGTCGATTTGGCTTTCCAGTGAGGTGAGCCTCATAATTTTACCCGGGTCGGCCACAACGGTGAATTTGAGTATTTCCACCTCTCCCGTCTCCGTATCTACCGCTACCTCGCAGAAGGCCGTATTCATGGTATCGAGCATTTTTCCCATACCTCGTGTCCAAAGGGCCAGGGGAGGCATGCCTGAATATGTGGCGATAAGATGTTTTGAAGTGGCCTGCTTTAAAGGAACAGATTTGCTGGGATCGGCCTTTACAAATACCTTTCCGTCGGCCATATCCAGATCCTCGGGTTTCAGGCCTTTGAACGGACTGGGAGCCTGGGGCATGCCGAAGCTGAACATGGATGGCGGGGGCGGGTTTTCCGCTTCCTCAATAGCCGCCTCCAAAATCTTCCTTTTTAGTATGTTGGCACATTCTTTTGTAACCCAGGCCGATGCGGTAGTACCGTCCGATCCTCCGCCCACTGGCGTGAATTTTTCTCTGTAATCGAAATCCACCTTAATATCTTCGTAGTTTAAGCCCAATTCCTCGGCCACGACCATCGCGTTGGCCTCAACGGCGAACACACCGAAAATAGGGCCTTGAGTCGGCATATGTACCTCGCCGTTGCGAAATTCCAGCTTGCTATCGTAGCCTGAGAACGCGTGTCTGGGACACATCTGGTATCTGAAGCTTGCCCCGTGCATCCTTCCGTCAGGAAGCTTTTTTGTCCCAGCGGGGTGCCATTTCCAATTTGCGTATTTTCTGCCTTCCTCCAGACATGCCTCAAAGCTGGGTACAGGTCTGGGGTCATCCTGGGAATCGGGGCCGTGCAGGTTTATCCTTGCCACTTCCATCGGGTCTATACCAAGCTTTTCGGAAATCAGATAAATTGCCATCGTGCCGGAATCCCAGTTGAAGGGACAGTGTTGGCCGGATACATACATCATTCCCCGGTTGGTGTCGACAATTTCCATGGTCTGTCTGATATTCTTACATTTCATTGTATAGTACGGACCATAGCTCTGGTCACCGGAGGTACCAAAGCTGGAGCTTCCGGGCGAACCGCCGTCGGCTATGGAAAAATCGTCAATAGCGGTAATAAGACCGTTGTTTTTAAAGCCTACCTTCAGGTACATGTACCGCTCTTTCATAAGAAAGTCATAGGATTCTTCACGGGTATTTACGCATCTGACAGGCCTGCCTGCTCTCTTAGCGAGAAGGGGCGTTATATCCTGGGATTTCCGCAGCCCCCAATCACAATACTTTCCGCCCATAAACAGGCCTTCCTGCACCGTCTTTTCCGGAGGCAATCCATACATTGTGCTGATGGCATTTCTCTCCCGGACCGCTCCTTCAATGTGAAGGCTTTTTCCATCACTGTAATAAGGGTCGTCAAACCACCATGCCACCGAGCCTGAGGGGTTGGGGAAGCGGGAGGAAAAGGCCGGAAGCTTTAAATCGTATTCAATGATATGGTCCGCTTCCTCAAATCCGGCATCAATATCTCCCTGGGCAACGATAGAGTATGACACATTTCCTTTTTTTGGTGGGTTGTTGCCGCCGCCCATGCCAGGGCCGGAGGGTGCCTCTGCCACGGGAGACCGGATTATAGGAGCGTCAGGCTCTCTTCCCTCAAGAACATCGACTATATGGGGTAATATCTCCCACTCTATGTCAAGGTGCCTGAGGGCTTCTTCACATATGTCCTCGTCTTCTGCCACGACTATGACAGCAACTTCCTGACCCTCATAATGGGCCTCATTGTCCAAGTATGGCCTTTGGACTCCGAAACTTTCGCCAAAGCTTTTTAGATTTTTGATGTCTTCATCTTCCCAGGTGATAATATCAACAACCCCGGGGATGGCTTTGGCCCGTGAGGTATCTACGCTGATAACCCTCGCATGAGCATATGGGCTGCGCAGAAACTTCGCGTGGAGCATATCGGGAACCACATAATCTATGCCAAACTTGGCAATGCCGGCCGCAAGTGCATAGGACAGCACTCCGGGTAGATTTGGCTTTCCAACGACTCTGAAGTTTTCTCTTTGTCCATTAGCGCCTGCTAAATCAGCCATTGCTTAAACCTCCTTTTTTATATGAAACTATATATTTTTTACGCTTTGAACATATATCATCACTTAAAAAGCTTAAACCGCAGCTGTTTATCGGC
>JAAYOP010000133.1 GCA_012520295.1 Clostridiales bacterium
ATGGAAAGCATTGAAAAGGTGCGTTAGACTTTTCAACGCTTCCCACAGCGCTACTACTACTTACCATTGACAGACTTCCTAAAAAAATGGACCATATGTTTGACAACCGCAGAATCACGCAGGGTTTAAATGTGCAAACATGTTGTAAATTTCATTCTATAATGATAGAATTATCTTTGATTTATTTATTTACGCTAAAAGTCTCGGTTTATTATCAGTTTTCGTACATTATTCATGGCATTTCGGAGGTATGGTTTGGCTAATATTCCCAGTGTTGATAGCGTTGAGCTGGAGCGTCAGGCCGGCATAATGCAAAGGATATATGAATTAAATACTGCTCTTTCCTCTCCCCCTCTTGCCTTTGTGGACACCTATGGCTGTCAGCAAAATGAAGCCGACAGCGAAAAGATCCGAGGTATGCTCCACGAAATGGGCTATGGCTTTACGGATGATGAATATGAAGCCGATCTGATTGTGATAAATACATGCGCAATCAGAGAGCACGCAGAAATGCGTATCCTGGGCAATGTGGGAGCTCTTGTCCATACCAAGAGAAAAAATCCGGAGCAAAAAATTGTGCTGTGCGGCTGCATGGTTCAGCAGGAGCATATGATTGAGAGAATTAAAAAATCCTTTCACCAGGTGGACCTTGTTTTCGGCACCCATGAGCTATACCGTTTTCCCGAGCTGATGGACCGTATGCTCAGCACCCATAAGGGACGTATATTCGAAGTCAGAAAAATCGACGGCGAGCGAGTGGAGGGCCTGCCGGTCTTAAGGCAGGACAGTGTGAAGGCATGGCTGTCGGTTATGTACGGCTGCAATAATTTCTGCTCCTACTGTATAGTCCCTTATGTCAGAGGCAGAGAGCGCAGCCGCGCTCCCGAGGCCATATTTGATGAGGCCAGGCAGCTGATAGACAGCGGCTATAAGGAGATTACCCTTCTGGGTCAGAATGTCAATTCATACGGCAGGGATCTGGGTGGGGACACGGATTTTTCCTACCTCCTGTCCGAGATAAATAAAATACCCGGAGATTTTATTATCAGGTTCATGACAAGTCATCCGAAGGACGCCACGGACAGGCTTTTTCAAACCATGGCTGACTGTGAAAAGGTTGAAAATCATATTCATCTGCCCTTTCAGTCCGGAAACGACAGGTTGCTGAAGGCTATGAACAGGAATTATACTAAGCAGTCCTATCTGGAGCTTGTGGAAAAGGCGCGCAGCCTTATGCCCGACATTTCAATTACAAGCGATGTAATCGTGGGCTTTCCGGGCGAAACGGATGAGGAATTTGAAGATACTCTTGACCTTGTTAGAAAAGTTCGCTTTGATATGCTTTTCACATTTATATACTCTCCCAGAGAGGGCACTCCCGCAGCGAAAATGCCCGACCCCTTCACCCGAGAGGAAAAACAGCGGCGTTTTGACAGGCTTATTGCCCTCCACAATGAAATCGTGGCAGAAAAACAGGCCGCCCATGTGGGAAAAGTCGCAAGGGTTCTTATAGACGGGGAGAGCAGAAAAGACAGCCGGGGATACAACCTGACCTCCCGCACAAGCGAGGGAAGGCTTGTTCTGCTTAAAGGTTCGAAAGAGCTTATCGGGCAGTTCAGAAACGTTTTAATCACCGACAGCACAACCTGGAGTCTTTGCGGCGAGATATGCTGATTTGCCCGGCAGCAGTCGGAAAAACAAAAGAAAGGAACAGGATGCATGGCAGAGCTCACCCCTATGATGAAACAATATCTTCAGATAAAGCAGACCACACCGGACTGTATCCTGTTTTTCAGACTCGGCGATTTTTATGAAATGTTCTTCGAGGACGCCAGGCTGGTCTCCAACGAGCTGGGACTCACCCTCACCTCCAGAGACAGGGATAAAGACGAGGAAGACCGGATACCCATGTGCGGTGTTCCCTATCACGCCTCGGAGAGTTATATTGCAAAACTCCTGGCAAAAGGGTATAAGGTCGCCATATGCGAGCAGACTGAGGACCCGGCCCTGGCAAAGGGTCTGGTCAACCGGGAAGTAGTACGCATCATAACTCCGGGCACATTAATAGACAGCTCCATGCTGGAGGAGCGCCGACCCAACTATATCAGTGCTGTTTTTCTGGATGACAGCGGAGGTTCGGTATGCTTCTGCGAAATATCCACCGGCGAATTTGCCCTTGCCGGTTTTATCGGGGATGACGCTCCGGAACATATATCAAATGAACTGGTCAGATATGGGCCGGCAGAAGCGATTTTATGTTCCCGCGCGGGCCAAAACAACGAAATACATAACATACTGAAAAACGGTCTTGCCTGTTCTGTTTTGATATCCGATAAGTATTTTGAGCCTGAGGGCGCCCTTGAATTGTTCAGGCGCCACTTTGGAGCCGAGTCGGCAGATAAAAATCTGGGCAATATGCCCGTCATATGCGGCGCGGGGGGCCTGCTCGCTTACCTGCACGAGACCCAGAAAACCCAGCTGGATCATATAAATGAAATCAACTTTTATACAACCGGCCAATATATGGAGCTGGATTTCCAGACCAGGCGAAACCTTGAGCTGACGGAAACCCTGCGCTCAAGGGAAAAGCGCGGAAGCCTTTTATGGGTACTTGACAAAACAAAAACCTCCATGGGAGGAAGGCTGCTTCGCTCCTGGATTGAAAGGCCCCTTCTCTCCCCTGTAAACATCAAAAAGAGGCTTAACGCGGTAAATGAACTCACCTGCGAAACTGTTGCAAGAGGCGAGCTCATTGAACTGCTCCGGCAGGTAGACGATATGGAAAGGCTAATCGGGCGAATAGTATACGGCAACTGCAACTGCAGGGATCTGGTAGCCCTGGCTTCATCGGGGGAAATCCTTCCCGAAATCAAGGCATTTTTAAAGCCGATGAAAAGCGCCATGCTCTCAAAGCTTGCCAACCTGGACGAGCTGACGGACATATGCCGGATGATATCCGAGGCAATCTGCGATTGCCCCCCCATAACTCTGCGCGAGGGCGGCCTTATCAGAAGCGGCCACAACGAGGAAGTGGACAGGCTGCGTGCCATGACGGAAAATGCCAAGGGCGAGGTCGCGGCAATAGAAGCCCATGAGCGGGAACGCACAGGTATTAAGAACCTGAAGGTGGGATACAACAAAGTCTTCGGATACTATATCGAAATGCCCAGAAGCCGCAGCGAGCAGATTCCCGACGATTATATAAGAAAGCAGACACTCGTCAATTCCGAGCGGTTTATAACCGAGCGGCTGAAAAACCTGGAAGCCGAGCTTTTAACGGCAAGAGACAGGCTGTACGAGCTGGAATACAAGCTCTTTGGCGAGCTCAGGGAAAAGGTCCTGAATAGTGCCGACAGGGTTAAAAAGACCGCAATTGATATAGCCACGTTGGATGTGCTGTGCTCCCTTGCCGAGGTGGCGGTCCGAAACGGCTATTGTATGCCCGAGGTAGATGTATCCGATATCCTGGATATCAGGGACGGGCGCCATCCGGTGGTGGAAGCAGCCCAGAAGGACAGTCTCTTTGTGCCCAATGATACCTTTTTGGACTGTGAGGATTCCCGGGTTGTAATTATCACCGGCCCCAATATGGCCGGCAAATCCACATATATGCGCCAAACGGCCCTGATTGCGCTGATGGCCCAGATAGGGAGCTTTGTGCCCGCCGCTTCAGCTCATATCGGAATAATCGACAGGATATTCACACGGGTGGGCGCGGCGGACGATCTGGCCGCCGGCCAGTCCACATTCATGGTGGAGATGACGGAGGTGGCCTCCATTTTGAAAAACGCCACGCGCAGCAGCCTGCTCATTCTCGATGAAATAGGCAGGGGCACCTCCACATATGACGGGATGGCAATAGCCAGAGCCGTGCTGGAATACTGCGCGGACAAAAAATATCTGGGCGCGAAAACCATGTTTGCCACCCATTATCATGAGCTGACGGAACTGGAGAATGTTGTGCCCGGCGTAAAAAACTATAGCATAGCGGCCAAAAAGCGTGGAGATGATATAATATTTCTCAGAAAAATTGTAGCCGGCGGCGCGGATGAGAGCTATGGAGTTGAAGTGGCAAAGCTGGCCGGCGTTCCAGACACGGTAATAAAGCGGGCAAAAACCATACTCCGGGCCCTTGAGCGCGGGGACGGCGGCAAATCGGACAAGAGGGTTATTCCGGAGGAGGACAACCAGCTCAGCCTGGAAGACCTGAGCCGAAAGGATGTAATTGACAGGCTGCGCGACACGGATATCAATACCATCACGCCGATTGAAGCCATGAACCTTCTCTTTGAGCTTAAAAAGGAGCTGCTCTAATGACAAAGAATTCAAGGCCATTTAAATACCCTATCAGCAATAACGAACTGCTGTATGGATATGTTTTTCTGCCGGTCTACATCATAATCCTGCCAAAGCTGGTGGGGCTGATAGCCTCATATATCAAGCCGGATATAAACAGTAACTCCCTGATTATCATTTTCTACCTTGTCAGTTTTTTAATCGTTGTCACTCTTTTCAGGAAGTTTCTTAAAAGCTCCTTTTCGGATTTAATAGATAACAAGCTCGGTTCATTTTTTTCAATCATCTCAGGATATCTCTGCTATAATATTCTGATGTATCTTGTCTCATTATTCTTGTTGTTCTTTAATGTGGGGGCCAACCCCAACGATGAGATAATCATTGAGCATATAAAGATCAACCCCAACACCATGATAGCCGTCACCGTCCTACTGGGCCCCGTTGTGGAGGAAACCCTTTTCAGAGGGGTGGTTTTTGGGACTATTCGCCGCAAAAACAGAACAGCGGCGTATTTGGTATCGTTTATAGTATTTGCAGTCTATCATTTGTGGGAATACATTCTGGTGGCCATAAGCACTACCGGAGCGTCCGGCTGGAGCCTTATTCTCAACCTTTTGCAGTATCTTCCTGGCTCACTGGCCCTGGCCTGGTGCTATGAGCGGAGCAACACCCTATGGGCTCCCATATTCCTGCATATGCTGATAAACGCCCTGAATATATCGGTAATATTATAAATGTCTATAAGAAGCAATCCTGAAGAGACGGAAGCCACATGGATACCATCTCTTCAGGATTTTTGCGCTTTTATATATGTTTTATATGGTTTTCCTATTTACCTCCCCGAAGCTCCGATCGCCTGACCTTGCCGTTAATGGTTTTGGGAAGCTGATCCAAAAACTCAATAATTCTCGGATACTTATAGGGAGCTGTTTCCTTCTTTACATATTCCTGCAGCTCCTTTTTCAGCTCCTCGGAGGGCTCATAGCCATTGCTCAGCACAACGCTTGCCTTTACGACCGCACCCCTTATTTCGTCGGGAGCAGATGTGACCGCACACTCCAATACGGCGGGATGGGTCACCAGAACGCTTTCCACTTCAAAGGGCCCTATGCGGTAGCCGGAGGACTTGATAATATCGTCGTTTCTGCCCACATAGTAATAATATCCGTCCTCATCTCGCCAGGCGGTATCCCCTGTATGATAATAACCGCCGGAAAAGGCCTGATTTGTCTTTTCCTCATCCTTGTAATAGCATACCATCATGCCTGCCGGGCGGGGATCATACTTTATAACTATCTCGCCTGTTTCACCGGGTTTGCAGCTGTTCCCTTTCTCATTGATGAGATCCACATCATAAAGCAGCGAAGGCTTCCCTATGGAACCCGCCCGGGGAGTGGTTCCCACGATATTGCACACGGTAACCGTGGTTTCCGTCTGTCCAAAGCCCTCCATAAGCCATATTCCCGTCTTTTCATGCCAGCCGTAGAAAACATCAGGATTGAGGGGCTCACCAGCTATTGTGGAATACTTCAGACTGCTCAAATCGAACTTATCCAAGTCCTCCTTCAGGAAATACCTGAACATGGTGGGCGGACAGCACAGGGATGTAATTTTGTACTCTCCTATCAGGGAGAGGATTTCAGAGGGCACAAAGGTATCAAAGTCATATGTGAATACACAGGCCTCCATAATCCACTGGCCGTAGAGCTTTCCCCATACTGCCTTGCCCCAGCCCGTGTCGGCAATGGTCAGATGAATTCCCTCAGGATCCACGTTCTGCCAATGCTTGGCCGTAAACAGGTGTGCCAGGGAATACCTGTGGTCATGCAGGACCATTTTGGGATAGCCTGTAGTGCCGGAAGAAAAGTACATGAGCAATGGGTCGGACACATGGGTCTCAATGCGCTCCCATGTCTCCCCTGCCTCTTCAACGCCCTGGTCAAAGCTGAGCCAGCCTTCCCTTTCCCCGCCGACTAAGATTTTAAGGTCCAGGGTAGGGCAGTCGGGCTGGGCCTGGTCAAAAGCATCCGCCACATCTCCCTGGGCAGTGCATATCACCGCCTTGGCCCCGGAGGCGTTTACCCTGTACTCCACATCGTGTTTTTTCAGCATATGAGTCGCTGGAATCATAACGGCTCCCAGCTTGTGCAGGGCAGGGGCCACATACCAAAACTGGTAGTGGCGCTTTAATACCACCAATACCATGTCTCCCTTTTTGATACCGAGAGAGCTGAGATAGTTGGCCGTTTTGTTGGAGTATCTCATAATGTCGCCGAAGGTAAAGATGCGCTTCTCCCCTTTTGGATTACACCACACCATGGCCCTCCTGTCAGGCTCATTTAGCCCAATATCATCAACAACATCATAGCCAAAGTTGAAATTTTCAGGATATTTCAGTCTAAATGATGTCAGCACTCCGCTATTATCATATGTCTCTTCCACGTATCTTAAATTTATGTTTCTCATTTTTTACCCTCTATATCAGTTTTTTGCCGCCGTATCGCCATCATTTTTCATTACAATCGCCAGAAACAAGCAGTCTTTGCCGCCGGTTGCAATCATGCCGTGCTCGCGGCCGGAGTCAAAATATACTGAATCTCCAGGCATCAGCAGTTCTTCATGCCCTTCAAATACAAAACGCATACAGCCCTCCAGAACATAGTCAAATTCCTGACCTTCATGGACATTCATTTCTACAGGCTTTGACTGCTCCGATTGACGATATGGCGCCCTTACCAAAAAGGGTTCGGCAGTCTTGTTTTTGAAAGAATGGGCAAGGAGCGAATACTCAAACCCCTCGCGCCGCTTAATGGGCAGCCCCTGCCCTCCTCTTACCACCGTGTATCCTGTCAGACGCGGGTTTTCGCCTGTGAGAAGCTCAACCATATCCACGCCAAACCTCTCGGCGCATTTGTAAAGAAAAGTGAAGGGAAAATCCGATTCCCCGGATTCGTAGTTTTTATATTCCTCTGCCGATATGCCAACTGCTGCAGCCGCTTCCTCAACAGAGAGATTTAAAATGCTCCTGAGCTCCCTAATTCGCTGGGCAATCTCACTAATTTTAGGCTCCATTTTTATTCTCCTTTGCTTTAAATTTTCAGTCGATAACAGGTTATAAATTAAATAAGACCCGTCCCCAAATAATGGGACGAGCCTGTTAAACCCGCGGTACCACCCATATTGCGGCAAAGCCGCCACTTGTGGGAATTCAATCAAATTCCCCGGCCTTAACGCGACCGCCACGCGGACACCTACATGAAAAACATAGCCGAAAGGCCACTGTTTTGTTTCAGCTCCGTACTCCGAAGTGATCCGTTGTCACAGCTTTTACGGACTTGCACCCACCGTCCGCTCTCTGTAAAAAGCCCCCGTGCAACCAGTCTTCATCATTGTATTTAAACGGATTATAGCGCAGCATATAATAATTGTCAATATTAATATCTATTTATTTACATAAAAATTGTATAGTGTACAATGATATGGTCTAAAAAAAGAAGAAGCTGACCCCTAACTGTGGTAAAATGGTAAGTGCTAACAAACCAATCACAGAAAGGGATAGCTTCTATGAAAAGAATAGCACAAAA
>JAAYOP010000134.1 GCA_012520295.1 Clostridiales bacterium
CATCTTGCATGCATCTCCTTGTTTTTATGTTGGTTTACAAACTCATCTTAACAGGTTTCGCATGCAGGGGGAATAGGTTTTGCTATTCCTCCTTTATTTTTGCCAATTATAATTTTACACTAAGAATCCCGGCTTGCCGACTGTCCGGTTTTTTTCTCATATTGGCGGGATACTACTCTTGGGATGCATAATTTTTGAACTTCGAAAAAAAATATTAGAAGCATCCAGTATCATTTTTTTGCTGGCGCTCCTGTCTTCAACGATAAATCACAGAGTAAAAAAAGGGTTAATCATGATTTTTATCTTGTGATTTATGCTTTAATGTGGTAGATTATAGAGTTAGAAAATTAAAGCCCAGCGTCTGATACGGGAAGTTACAGCCAACAACGCAAAGACAAGGGAGGCAAAAAATGTCCGGCACCGTTAAAGACGCAATGGAATATATCAAGAAAAACCATGTTAAGTTTATCAGGCTGACTTTTTGTGATCTGGGCGGAACGCAAAAAAACGTCATGCTCACGCCTGACGGGCTGCCGTCGGCATTTGAAAACGGAGTTTCTTTCGACCCTTCGGCAATCAGAGGTTTTTCCAATGCCGCCCCTTCGGATTTGCTGCTCTATCCCGATCCCGAAACCCTAACACTCCTGCCTTGGCTGTCCCGGCAGGGCAGGACGGTTCGGCTCTCCTGCGATATCAAAAAAACCGATGGGACTCCCTTTGAGGGGGACAGCAGGGCTCTGCTAAAAAGGCTCCTTGACCGCTGCCGCCGCATGGGTTTTGACTGCTTAATCGGCGCGGAATTGGAGTTTTACCTCTTCAAGACCGATGAGAACGGCGATCCCACGGAGGTTACAATTGACTGCGGCGGTTATCTTGATATATCTCCCCAGGACAGAGGCGAGAATATCCGGCAGGCGATTTGCCTCAATCTGGAGCAAATGGGCATAGCTTTAAAAGCCTCCCACCATCAGCGCGGTCCCGGTCAAAACGCCATTCGTCTGGATTACGCGGACCCGTTGAGCTGTGCCGATAATATCCTCTCCGCCAAATCCCTGATAAAGGACCTGTCGGCTGAAAACGGCCTGTTTGCATCCTTTATGCCCAAGCCCATCCCCACAAAAAACGGCAGCGGCATTGGTTTGACCGTCAAACTGAATAAAAACGGTCTAAACCTCTTTAACAGAAACCCAGGAAACATGAGCGGCGGAGAGCGAAAGCTTTCTCCCGAGGGGGAAAGCTTCATATCCGGCATTCTTGCCAAAATTCGTGAGATTACCCTGTTTACCAATCCTATAGCCAATTCCTATGAGCGCTTTGGCGCCCTCGAAGCTCCAAAACATGTTTCATGGTCAGACCAGAGCAGAGCCGAACTTATCTCAGTACCTCCATCTAATGGGCCTGAGGCCCATATGGAACTTTGTTCACCGGACCCCTCCCTGAACCCATATCTGGCCTTTGCCCTTCTCATCAGCGCGGGCCTTGACGGTATTGAGAGCGGTCTCCCCCTTCCTCCGGCAGCAAAGGATGTCCCTTCAATGGATGCAGCACCAGATTCGGAGCTCCTTCCCCGGGATTTGTGTCAAGCTGTGGAGATTGCAGGCCAAAGTGAGTTCGTTAAAACCGTTTTGGGGCAGGATGCTTTCACACGCTATATGTCAATAAAGTCGGAAGAGGCCTCGGCTTTCCGCAAATCCCAAAATAAGAGGGAATTCTTCCGGGAGAAATATTTTAAAATCATATAATCCGGGATCTACTCAATAAACTGCGTCCTGACGGCTGACACTGAAAATGATTTCTCCTTGTCAACCGTCCGGAGAAAGGACACTGTATGTCTGAAAAACTGTATTTGGTACTGGAAAACGGCAAGGTGTTTGAGGGAAAGCCCTTCGGAGCCCGCGGCGAGATAACAGGGGAAATTGTCTTTACCACCGTCATGACCGGTTATCCTGAGACTCTGACGGACCAGAGCTTTCACGGTCAAATAGTCGTGCATACCTTTCCTCTCATCGGAAACTACGGTATTATTCCATCGGACTTTGAAAGCGGCTCCGTAAAGGCTTCGGCTTATATTGTAAAACACTGGTGTCGGGAGCCCTCCAACTTCAGGAGCGAGGATGACCTTGACACCTTTTTAAGAAATAACAATGTGATAGGTCTTTATGACATAGATACCCGCGCATTAACAAAAATCCTGCGGGAAAAGGGTGTTATGAACGGGAGGATTACACGGGACCCTTCAAGCGTTGATCTGACAGAAATCCGTTCATACACCGTTACAGAGCCGGTAAGAAGTGTACCTTCCAACAGAGTACATATTGTTAAAAGTGAAGAGGGCAGGTATAAAGTCGCCTTTCTTGACCTGGGCTCGAAAGAGAGCATTAAAAGAGAACTGGTAAAGAGGGGGTGTGATCTGCACATCCTTCCCACCCTCTGCGGCATAGAGGACGTGCTCTCGATTTGCCCGGACGGGATTGTGCTCTCAAACGGTCCTGGGGACCCAATGGACAATCCTGAGATTATCGCCATGCTCAGTCAGCTTCGAAAAAGCGGCATCCCAATTTTCGGGATAGGCCTAGGTCATCAGCTGTTGGCATTGGCCGCCGGCTTTGAGAGGAGTAAGCTGAAACACGGTCACAGAGGAGCAAATCAGCCGGCAAAGGAGCTTAATACCGGGAGGGTTTTTATTACCGGTCAAAACCACAGCTACGCGGTAATACCAGAGAGCATTGATCCGAATATCGCAAAAGAAAGCTTTAAAAATGTAAACGATGGAACCTGCGAAGGCATTGACTATACAGACTGCCCGGCATTTTCGGTGCAGTTTCATCCCGGCTCCGGTCCCAGGGACACTGTTTTTCTGTTCGATAAATTCATAGAAATGCTGAACAGCCATAACCGCCATGCGGTTGACGCGTCATAATGGAGGAAAAAGAAAATGCCTCTTGATAAAAGCATAAAAAAAACTATGGTTATAGGCTCAGGCCCCATTGTCATAGGCCAGGCCGCCGAATTCGACTATGCAGGCACCCAGGCCTGCCGCGCACTGAAGGAAGACGGCATTGAGATAGTGCTCGTCAACTCCAACCCCGCAACTATTATGACAGACAGGGCTATGGCCGATAAAATCTACATTGAGCCCCTTACTCTGACAACTCTAAAGAGAATCATCATGAAGGAAAGACCTGACAGTATTCTTTCCGGTCTTGGCGGCCAAACAGCTCTTACCCTTTGTATGCAGCTGGCCAGGGAAGGCTTCCTGGAAGAGATGGGGGTGCGCCTGCTCGGTTCCGATCCGGATACTATAGACAAGGCAGAGGACAGGCAGCTTTTTAAGGAAACCATGGAGAGCATTGGTCAGCCGGTTATACCGTCCGTAATAGCGACTGAACCGGATACCGCGCTGAAGTTTGCCAATCAAACAGGTTATCCGGTAATTATCAGGCCCGCTTTCACACTGGGCGGAACCGGCGGCGGCATAGCCCATAATGCCACCGAGTTAAAGGAAATTGCGGCAAGCGGCCTCTCTCTTTCTCCGATACACCAGATACTGGTCGAAAAATCTGTTGCCGGCTGGAAGGAAATCGAGTTTGAGGTCATGCGTGACTCAAAGGGAAGCGCCATAGCCATCTGCTCCATGGAAAACATGGACCCTGTGGGTATACATACGGGCGACAGCATTGTCATTGCTCCGGCGGTAACCCTTTCGGACAAAGAATACCAGATGCTTCGCTCAGCCGCTCTGAATATCATCAGCACCCTCAAGGTGGAGGGGGGCTGCAATTGCCAGTTTGCGCTGGACCCTAATTCCTTTGAATATGCCGTAATCGAGGTAAATCCGAGGGTTTCACGCTCCTCGGCACTTGCCTCCAAGGCCACCGGTTACCCAATTGCCAAGGTCGCTGCCAAAATAGCCATAGGCTATACCCTGGATGAAATCAAAAACTCGGTAACAGGGACCACATATGCTGCCTTTGAACCCGCCATGGATTATGTGGCGGTTAAATTCCCAAAATGGCCCTTCGACAAGTTTGTGTACGCAAAAAGGCAGTTGGGAACTCAAATGAAGGCAACCGGCGAGGTTATGAGCATTGGGGACAGCTTTGAACACGCAATTATGAAGGCTGTGCGGGGAGCCGAAATAGGCCTCGAAACACTTACTCTGCCAAAAATGGAAAAGCTCAGTATCGGTGAGCTTGAAAAAGCCATGACAGACGCAACCGACGAGAGGCTCTTCGCGCTTTACGAGGCTCTTAAAAGAGGCATGACCGTTGAATATATAAACAGTATAACCAAGGTGGACAAGTGGTTCCTTCACGGGCTTTTGAATATAGCCAGGCACGAGGAAAGGCTCAGGAGAGGCAACCTGAGCCGGGAGGATTATATAACAGCCAGGAAACTGGGATTTACGGATAAGTCCATAGTTGAATTAGCCGGAGACCATCCCCACAGTCTGCCGCCCGTGTATAAAATGGTGGATACCTGCGCCGCGGAGTTCTCGGCCGCCACACCGTATTTCTATTGCATTTATGAAACACCGGAATCCGGAGCCGAAAACGAGGCCCTTGAGATAATCGAAAAGAGTAAAAAAGAGCGTGTGCTCGTACTGGGCTCAGGACCAATTAGGATAGGTCAGGGCATTGAATTCGACTACGCCTCCGTGCACTGTGTATGGTCACTGAAAAAGATGGGCTATGAGGTCATAGTCATAAACAATAATCCAGAAACCGTATCCACCGATTTTGACACTGCAGACAGGCTTTATTTTGAGCCCCTCAATATAGAAGACGTTATGAACGTTATCAATATTGAAAAACCCATAGGAGTAATAGTTGCCTTTGGCGGCGGAACAGCTATAAAGCTCACCCGTGAGCTGAACAAGCGGGGTGTGAGGATTATCGGCACCTCGGCCGAGAGCATTGACAAGGCCGAGGACAGGGAGCGTTTTGACGAGCTTCTTGAGAGCCTGAATATAAAAAGACCCCGGGGCTTTACGGTTATGACCAGGCAGGAGGCGCTGGAGGCGGCAAATAAGCTGGGATATCCGGTCCTGATGCGTCCCTCCTATGTTCTCGGGGGCCAGAATATGATAATAGCCTTCGGAGATGAGGACATATCCGAATATATGGGGATAATTCTGAGCCGGAAGCAGGATAATCCGGTTTTGATTGACAAGTATTTAAGCGGACTTGAGGTGGAGGTCGACGCTATATGTGACGGCGAGAGAATTCTCATACCGGGAATAATGGAGCATATAGAAAGAACCGGTATTCATTCGGGGGACAGCATAGCAGTTTATCCCGCCCCCCATATAGACGATGAAATGACGGCCGAAATTGTGGCAGTAACCGAGAAAATCTGCAAAGCTTTAGACGCTGTTGGGCTGGTAAATATTCAATATGTTCTTGCCGGAGGGCAGATATATGTGATAGAGGTTAACCCAAGAGCATCACGAACCGTCCCCTATATAAGCAAAGTAACAGGAGTGCCCATGTGCGATCTGGCCACAAAGGCAAGCCTGGGCGAAAAGCTGGCGGATATGGGATATACGGAGGTCATCCCAAAGGCTCCGCCATATATGGCTGTAAAGGTTCCTGTCTTTTCATTTGAAAAGCTGACCGATGTGGACACGCAGCTGGGTCCGGAAATGAAATCCACCGGCGAGGTGCTGGAGCTGGGCAAAAGCCTTCGGGAAGCCCTTTATAAGGGTCTGGTGGCCGCAGGCTATAAGATGAAGAAAAGCGGAGGCGTCTTTATATCCGTGAGAGACACCGATAAACCGGAAATAGCCGATCTGGCAAAGAAATTTGCTTCACTGGGCTTTTTGCTGTATGCAACGGAAGGTACCGGCTCCGTTTTGAAAAAAGCCGGATTAAAGGTCCACACCGTCAGCAAGATTTATGAGAGCAAAGGCAGCGTAAATGAAGAAAACACCATGTCTCTGCTGGAAAGCGGAAAAATCAACTACATTATATCAACCTCAGCCAGAGGTCGTGACCCTGCCAGAGACAGCGTCAAGATACGCAGGAAAGCCTGCCTTCTCGGCATTCCGTGTCTGACCAGCACAGATACCGCCAACGCGCTGGCGGACAGCCTGCTGAGCGGCTACAGTGAAATAAACACCGAAATCATTGATATAAATAATATGAGGACCGAGCACGAACTCCTCCATTTTACGAAGCTGCAGAGCTGCGGCAACGACTATATTTTTATAAACTGCTTTGAAAAAGAGATAAACTCGCCCGAGTCATTGTCCGTGTTTCTGCTGGACCGGCATTTCGGAGTAGGGGGCGATGGCATTGTCCTCATGCTGCCCTCGGATAAGGCCGACGCTAGGATACGCATGTTTAACAGGGATGGCAGCGAAGGGGAAATGTTCGGCAATGCCCTGCGCTGTGTTGCCAAATATCTTTACGATGGCGGAATCGTTAAAAAGACCAGGATGACCTTTGAAACCAAGAGCGGGATCAGGCAACTGAACATCAAGACCCGCAACGGCCTTGTTTATCAGGTGAGAGTTAATATGGGCTGCGCCCGGCTACACCCCGAAAAAATCCCTGTCTTATTACCCGGTGACAGCGTAATAAACCGCCCGGTAAAAATCGCGGGCAGCGTTTACAGGATAACCTGTGTTTCCATGGGCAATCCCCACTGCGTGGTTTTCTGCGAGGATGTGGACGGGCTGAACGTGGAGGAAATAGGCCCGCATTTCGAAAACGCCCCGGAATTTCCCGAGCGGGTCAATACTGAGTTTGTTAAAGTGATTAACAGCAATACTCTGAGGATGCGTGTCTGGGAGCGGGGCTGCGGAGAAACAATGGCCTGCGGCACCGGAGCCTGCGCGGCAGTTGTTGCAGCGGTTTTAAACGGATTGTGTCCCGAGGGCGAGGATATCCGGGTTAAGCTTACCGGAGGCGAACTTACAATTTCCTACTCCGATGGCAATGTATACATGAGCGGAGACTGTGAAAAGGTCTTTGAAGGCACTACCCTGCTCTAGAAACTTATTTAAGCCTGTGGGCAAATGCAAAAAAACGGACATTACTAGTTAAAATAAAGGGCGGTGACATGCACAGCTGTCTGTGACTGTCATCGCCCTGTTTTTTATTAATACTGGCCCTTCAGCCACAGATAAACCTTTCTAACCTTTTCCTTTCGGCATTGGGATTGAGCTCCATTATACGGGAACTTATCCTTTCAAAAGCCTCATCCCTATCTATTTTGGCCGCTGTGCGGAAAACCTCTTCACCGAAAAAGCGCTCACAGGTGCAAAAAACGGTCGAGCTCCAGCCTTTGTTCAGCGCAGACCTGTAACTGCGGCCGCATATTGTCACAAACATTTTCATCTGCAGCTCTATGATAGCGGAGTCAAATCTGGAGTTTCCGCTCCCCGAAAAGCCCGCAGCCCTTTTGAGCACATGCATCGCTATAGGCCCTTGACCGCTCACCGTCTCATATATTTTTTTCGCCTCATAGCTTATATTCCCGTCATTATACTCATCGGTAAAGCTTCTTCCCTTGCGGCGCATGCAGAGGAAATATGGATACCACTCCTTGGTAATAAAGCCGCTTTTTTTGAAAAAGAGCTTCCCGTAGGCAATATCATCCCTCTCCTCCAATACCCGCATCCGCCATTCCCACGGATCTGTTTCCGGATTCTCAGTATGCCATTGAATTTTGTCTCCAAACAGCATACTCAGGGAGAATATGCCCTCCGGGTTTTCTCCGGCAATCGAAAACCCGGCTCTTTTCAGCTCGTGTACAAAATCATCATAGCATTGTATTTTCATAGAACCACTCCCTCTGCCTGCACCTGCCTATAAAAATTTTCAGGTGGAAATCCCCTCTTCGATTTCCGCGGTCAGTTTAGCTATCAGGGCTTTAACCTGCTCGGCGCAGTGATCCGTTTCCACCTTCATATTAACCCTCTTGTCCCTTGTCACAATTTCAACGCAGGATTCCTTTATGTTTCTGGGGCTGACGATTACCCTTATGGGTACACCCAGCAGGTCCGCATCGGAAAACATCACACCGGCACTGACCGATCTGTCATCGTAGATAACTTCGATTTTTTCCCTCTGCAACTCATTGTAGAGCTTATCGGCATATTCCCTTACCTGAGGCTCATCTGCCCTGAGGGCGCAAATGTGTACCTGCCAGGGAGCTATGGTTATGGGCCAGATAGGGCCGTATTCGTCTCGACTTACCTCGCAGACCGAGGCTGCCAGCCTGCCCACACCTATACCGTAGCAGCCCATGATGGGATATTTCAGCTCACCGTCCTGGTCTATATACTGCATACTCATCGCCTCGGTATACTTGGTCCCCAGCTGGAAGATATTCCCCACCTCAATACCTCTTGATATGGAAATAGCCGCCTTGCCGCACTCTGGACATATTCCCCCTTCCTTTATTTTTGCAAAATCGTGCATATCCGGATTTCCGCAATCTCGGGACAGGCTCACACCTGTATAGTGATGTCCCTTTATATTTGCTCCGCATATGAGGCTCCCAAGGTTTTTTAAAGATGAATCAAACAGCGCGGTTACCTTGTCAGTCAGCTTATATGGACCGATTGAGCCTGCAGGAAGTATACTGTCATCTGTCATGGTGGCGGGACTGATATCCTCGCCGATATAGTTGCGCAGCTTTGTCTCATTTACCTCCAAATCGCCACGCAGAAACACAACAATCAGATCACCGGTCTTGTTTTTCTTATAGACCACGGCTTTACAGGTTTTTTCATAGCCCACTCCGAATAGTTTGCGAATATCATCAATGGTCGCCTCATTCGGAGTGCTTACCAGCTTCAATTCCTCCTCCCCGGTGGGCTTGTTTATAACAATGCTCTCGGCAGCCTCCTGATTTGCCTTATATCCGCATTCGGGACAGATGGCAATGGTATCCTCGCCTATGGGGGTCAGGAGCATAAACTCATGGGACACACTGCCTCCCATCATCCCGGGGTCCGAGGCAACGGAGATTACCTCACCTATGCCCGCGCGGGCGAATATCCTTTCATATGCCCTGAAGCATTTTTCATAGTACTCCTCCAAATCCTCCTGAGAGGTATGGAAGGAATAGGCATCCTTCATAGTGAATTCACGCGTGCGGATAAGCCCCGCTCTGGGTCTTCCCTCGTCACGGAACTTGGTCTGGATCTGATAGATCATAAAGGGATATTTTGTATAGCTCTGTCCGTATTCCCGCACCAGGTGCACTGCCGCCTCTTCATGGGTCATGCCCAGAACCATCGGGGTTTTGTTCCTGTCCTGCATGCGCATAAGTTCCGAGCCTACATCATGGTAGCGTCCGGATTCCTCCCACAGCGAGCTGGGCAGCACAACGGGAAACAGCACCTCCTGCCCGTCAATGGCGTCCATTTCCTCCCTGATTATCTGCTCTATTTTTCGACAAATTCGCTTCAGCGGCGGGAATTGCGAAAATATGCCGCTGGCGACAAATTTCATATATCCGCCGCGCACCATAAGGGAGTGGCTTTCAACCACACAGTCAGAAGGCTTCTCCTTAAAACGCTCCCCAACCATTTTCTCCAGTTTCATTTATTATCTTCCTCCATTTCAATCTTGCCGTTTTATAAAACTCCGGTAAAACTTACGCCCCAAGCCGACAATCAGCTTAGGGCGAATAAATAATCCGTGTTACCACCTAAATTCGGAAGCTAGCTTCCGCACTCTGTGCGGCACAGAGAGAAAATCCATGCCACTTGCCGATAACGGCGGCTTCCGGCGAGACTTACTTGCATTTCGGTCCACAGCTCCGAGACGGGTTCGGCATCATACCGATAAAGCCTTTCACCTGCCGGCTTCTCTCTTAAATCGGTATTAATGTCTACTGTTTCTCTTCATAGCCTTTAACATTTTTTTGTATTATACAATCGGCCTGAGCAAATGTCAATATTCGGGCAGAATACCCCTGATATCACCATCTGCGGTTGTCAAACATATGGTCCATTTTTTTAGGAAGTCTGTCAATGGTAAGTAGTAGTAGCGCTGTGGGAAGCGTTGAAAAGTCTAACGCACCTTTTCAATGCTTTCCATAGCTGTTGGACAA
>JAAYOP010000135.1 GCA_012520295.1 Clostridiales bacterium
ATTCAGTCTTCTGGATATTTCAGTCCCTGAACGGGAGTACTCAAATTCAATCTCTATAATTTTTTGGATGGCTTCGGCGTTGGGGTATTCGGTTATGGTCATTTTGGGCAGCTCATAGACCAGATGAGGGTTTTTCCTGTAATAATTGATTACATGCTTTTCTATCGTATCTTTCTCAATTGAGAAGGATACCTGCAGCATCGCTATACTGTCCGAGCTGTTCATTATTGCCACATCAATGTGGCTGTAGAGCTCCGGCCCGGATTTCACCCGAACCACATTGCTTATATCCTCGCTGCTTCTCTTGTAGGAAATGGACAGTTCTATTTCATAATACGATATCATCCGAGTAGGCTTATGGGACATGTATTCCACGGCGTAAACACCCAGAGGCGTCTCCCTTGTCACCTCATGGCAGGCCCGTGAAATATCCTCAGTGGCGTCTCCTGAATAGTTTTTTGTCCTGATAAGCCCATATTCGGCCGCATTTGCAACAAGATCCATAACGGCGTTTTTCATGCCCGCGTAGTTGCTGACCACGTGGACCGTAGAATCCGGCTCAAGCTTATTATATCCGTCCTCATGGTCTTTAATGACTATGTAATCCTTTGAGAAAGCCTGTGAGCAACCTGAAAAAGCGGCTGCAAACAGGAGTGCTGCCGCAAGGATTGCCGACAATGGAGCTCTGATGCTTTTAAAGCGCAACACCGCTACACCTCGATTCTCTCAAAGCCCAGTCCTACGACCTCTCTGGTCTCGGATATTATCACAAAGGCGTTCTCATCCGCCTCCCTGATGAGCTTTTTCAGCTCAACAATCTGTCTTTTTTTTATGGCGCACATGAGAACGACCTTCTTTTCACCTGTATAAGCCCCTTCACCATATAGCCTGGTGACCCCTCTTTGAAGACGCTCGGTGATTCTTTTTCCGATTGTGTCATACTCGCTGCTGATAATATAGGCCAGGTTGCCATAGTTTATTCCATACAGAACCTCGTCGATAACCCTTACTGAAATATACACGGATATTACCGAGTACATGGCTTTGTCAAAGGTTTTGAAAATAACTGCATAAGCCATGAGAATAACGGCGTCTATGGCGCCTATCGCCTGTCCCATATTTATGTGCTGGTACTTAAGCCTGTAAACCCTGGCGATTATGTCCGTACCGCCGGTGGTAGCACCCGTCAAAAATGTCATGCCGAGGCCAAGACCACAGACTGCGCCTCCGAATACGGAAGCAAGCAGCTGATTTTGAGTAATCGGTACGGCAAATAACAGGAAAACGTCTATGAAAACAGATAACAGTACCATTGAAGCAAGGGAATCCAACATAAATTTCAGACCCAGTTTCCTGAACCCCAAAATGAAAACCGGTATATTGATTATCATCATCATTATTCCCACGGGAACCCCAAAAGCAAAATTTAATATGGTGGACACTCCCGTTATTCCGCCTATTATAAGGCCGTTGGGATAGATGAAAAAGGCATATCCCAGAGAGTATAAGGCAGAGCCCAAAAATAGCTGAGCGTAGTGTTTTAAATGCTTTTTCATATGATTTCCCTTTACCATAAGTATCAAAGAGTTTTATCAAAGCAAGCTCAGCTGCTCTTCCCCCTTGTCCTCGGGCTTAAGCAGAGCGCCTGCCGCCGGTATCCTTTTGACTTTGTATCTGTCGAAATTTTTAACCGGTGTTTCAGATAAAAGCTGTGCCCTTTCAATGTGATGCCTGGCCTTGAGATTGACAGCTTTCACACCCTGGGTGTTTCTTGTGGCCTTTGGCGCAAGCAGAGCCGTGTTGAAAATCAACAGTCTCCCGTCACTGGTATAGACGGCAACCTCCGTATCTTCAGTGAACTCAACTATCGATTTGAGCACGATTTTATCGCTGTAAGCGTTTGCCAGCTTCTTTCTGTTTGTCTTTGTCCAATAGGCTGATACGGGCACCCTGGCCACCTTGCCGTTTTCATAGAAAAACAGCAGATTTCCCTCATAGTTTCCCGCATCCATGACGAATATGACGCTCTCATCCTCGTCCATTTCAAGCTTTGTGGGTAAATAGACGCCCAGCACGGAGGCCTTGGAATCCTCAAAATCCGACACCTTTACCTTGTAGGTCTGACACTTGTCCGTGAAAACCAACAGCTCGGAGGCATTTGTTGTTTCAAAGCTCCTGCTGAGTCCATCATCCTCCTTGAATTTCTGCTCGGAGGCCATTCTCAGGGACTGAGGCGTTATTTTTTTCAGATACCCGTGCCTGGATACAAAAACAGTCACCTCATAGTCCTCTATATGCTCCTCGGCGTTATACTCCTCCACCTCGTGCTCGGAAATAATGGTTGTTTTTCTTTCTGCACCGTATTTTTTTATGACGTTTTTCAGCTCGTCTATAATAATCTTTTTTATTCTGCTCTTGTTTTTGGAGATATCCTCCAGGTCGACTATCTCCTCTTCAATTGCCGCGGTCTCCTCCACACGCTTTAAAATATACTCTCTGTTGATGTTTCGGAGCTTTATCTCAGCCACATATTCCGCCTGGGCCTCATCTATCCCAAACCCAATCATAAGATTGGGAATTACCTCAGCTTCCAACTCGGTATTTCTTATTATCGCTATAGCCTTGTCTATGTCAAGGAGTATCTTGCCAAGGCCCTTGAGCATATGCAGCTTTTCCTTTTTTTTGCTTAAGTCAAAATAGACACGCCTGCGTATGGTTTCTATCCGCCAGGCAGTCCACTCCTCCAGAATCTCCGCTATGCCCATAACTCTCGGCATACCGGCGATAAGGATATTGAAATCGCAGGAAAAGGTATCCATAAGGGGAGTCATCTTAAACAGCTTTTGCATCAGCTTTTCCGGGTCCGTCCCCCGCTTGAGATCAATGGCCAGTTTAAGGCCGCTGAGATCCGTTTCATCGCGCATATCGGCTATTTCACGAATCTTGCCCTGCTTTATGAGGTCTGAAACTTTGTCCATTATCGCCTCAACCGTCGTTGTATAGGGTATCTCATATATTTCAATTATATTCTGCTTTTTTATATATCTCCATTTTGCTCTGACCCTGAAGCTTCCCTTCCCTGTCCTGTATATTTCCTCCATGGCCTCACGGTCAAATATCAGCTCGCCTCCCGTGGGAAAATCCGGAGCTTTGAGAGTGTCCATAATATTGCAGTCGGGATTTTTCAGGTACTCAATAGTCGTCTGACATACCTCGGTCAAATTGAAACCGCAGATCCTGCATCCCATGCCTACCGCCGTCCCCTGATTTGCGGAAACCAGTATATTCGGAAACGAGGTGGGAAGCAGCTGGGGCTCCTTAGTCGTACCATCGTAATTGTCGGCAAAGTCTACTGTGTCTTTATCTATATCCCTGAAAATTTCATGGCAGATTGCCGACAGCTTGGCTTCCGTATACCTGGAGGCCGCGTATGCCATATCCCTGGAATAGACCTTTCCAAAACTGCCCTTGGAGTCTACAAAAGGAGTTAAAATGGCTTCATAGCCCTTGGACAGGCGAACCATAGTTTCGTATATGGCGCCCTCTCCATGGGGATTAAGGCGCATGGTCTGTCCGACTATATTGGCCGATTTCGTACGGGGCCCGTTCAGGAGATTCATGGTATACATGGTGTAGAGAAGCTTCCTGTGAGCAGGCTTAAACCCGTCTATCTCCGGTATGGCTCTTGAGACAATAACGCTCATGGCATATGGCATGAAATTTGTCTCAAGGGCATGGGTAATCGGCTGCTCAATAACCTCAGCATGAAGGCCTATAACATCCTGCTCTTTACTGTTCTTTGTATCCGGTGTCTTCTTTTTCCGAGACATTATCTCAGTCCTTTTTTATGAAATATCCAAAAGCTCAATGTATTTGTATCCGGAGTTTGCAATATGCTCTTTACGTGCGCTCAGATTATCTCCCATGAGCGTTTCAAAAACCTCTATGGTTTTCTCCACGTCATCGGGCACCACCTTGATAAGACGTCTTGTCGCCGGATTCATGGTGGTCAGAGCCATCATTTCAGGGTCGTTTTCACCCAGTCCCTTTGAGCGGTTTATTGTGTGCTTTGCTCCGTTGAAGCCTTTGATAATATTGTTCTTTTCGCTTTCCGAGTAGGCAAAATATGTTTTCTTTCCGCAATGTATCTCATATAATGGCGACTCGGCTATATATACATAGCCCTCCCTGATAAGTGTTGGGGCCAGCCGATAGAGCATTGTGAGTATCAGTGTTCTGATATGGTAGCCGTCATAGTCGGCATCAGTGCATATAATGACCTTGCTCCATCTCAGTTTTGATATGTCAAAGCTTCCGATATCTCCCGAGCGCTTTGTCTTCACCTCAACTCCACAGCCCAGTACCTTTATCAGGTCGGTAATAATTTCGCTTTTAAAAATCCTGTCGTAATCCACCTTAAGGCAGTTTAAAATCTTACCGCGTACGGGCATAATACCCTGAAACTCGGCATTCCTGCTCAGCTTGCAGGAGCCCAGGGCGGAATCACCCTCAACGATGTAAAGCTCTCTTACAGACACATCCTTTGAGCGGCAGTCCACAAATTTCTGGACCCGGCTCGTTATATCAACGCTTCCTGAGAGCTTCCTTCTGATATTAAGTCTGGTCTTTTCGGCGCTCTCGCGGCTTCTTTTATTTACCAGCACCTGCTCGGCAATCTTGTCGGCCTCCGCCTTGTTTTCAATAAAATAGACCTCCAGCTTGCTTTTGAAAAAGTCGGTCATGGCTTCCTGTATGAATTTGTTCTTAATTGCTTTTTTCGTCTGATTGGCGTAGGAGGCCTGTGTGGAAAAACAATTTGTGACCAGTATCAAACAGTCAGAAATATCGGTAAAAGTTACCTTGCTCTCGTTTTTCTGATATTTTCCCTGCTTTCGTAAATATGAGTCCACAGCTGAGACAAAGGCGCTTCTTACAGCCTTTTCAGGAGCTCCGCCGTGTTCCAGCCAGGACGAGTTGTGGTAATACTCTATCAGATTTACCTTGTTTGAAAAGCAAAAAGCCGCCGACATTTTAACCTTGTATTCGGGCTTGTCCGCCCTGTCCCTGCCCTTTCTTTCGCTCTCAATGTAATAGGGCGATGTAAAAGCCTCCTGTCCGGCAAGCTCAGCTACATAATCCATAATTCCGTTTTCGTATTTAAAATCCGTAACTTCGAATTTGCCGCTTTGCTCATATCTAAGTCTGAATGTAACTCCGGCATTTACTATCGCCTGTTTTTTCAAAACGTCGAGAAAATATTCCCGGGATATGTCAATATCGGTGAAGACCTCCAGATCGGGTTTCCATCGTATCAGCGAACCGGTTCTCCTGCCGCTGAACTTTTCGGATTTCAGCCCTCCGATATTTTCGCCCTTTTCAAAATGCAGGCTGTATTTTTTACCATCTCTCCAGACGGTTACATCCATATACTCCGATGAATACTGGGTCGCACAGCAGCCCAGACCGTTTAATCCCAGCGAATACTCGTAGTTTTCACCTTCATTGGTCTTGTATTTGGCACCCGCGTAGAGTTCGCAGAAAACAAGCTCCCAGTTGTAGCACTGCTCCACCGGGTTGAAATCAACGGGACAGCCACGGCCAAAATCCTCCACCTCTATGGATTTATCCTCGTAGCAGGTCAGTATAATCAGGTCTCCAAAGCCCTCCCTGGCCTCATCTATGGCATTTGAGAGGATTTCAAACACCGCGTGTTGGCAACCTTCAAGTCCGTCCGACCCGAAAATCACACCCGGGCGCTTTCGAACCCTGTCGGCACCTTTTAAAGCCGATATACTCTCGTTTCCATAATCGGCAGGTGAGGTTTTTTTCTTCATCTGTATCCTCCGAAACTCAAAATATAGGGATATTTTGTCATACGCCCCTACAGATAGTACTATACAATAAAAATATCGGCAAATCAAGAGGTCCACTATGCTGCCCAGCTCCAACCGCCCAATCGGCGCTTTTGCTTTAAAATGTTTGGTTTTCCTCTTTTTGGTATATAATTTCATTGGTGCCAATATATTTAATGAAAGAAGAGGAACCCCATATGGGCAAAAGAAAGCAAATGAAAATACGTATTGCGGAAAAAAAGGATGAGCTGACCAATCTGTATGAGGAGCTGTCTGACACGAAGCTTCTTCTCTCAAGAGCATATACCGTATTCAACTACTCAACGGACAAGGAGCTTATAGAGGCGAGCATATACGAAATAAGCTCTCTTCAGTCAAAATACTCTTATCTATTAAGGGCAATCAAGGAAATAACGGAAATGGAGCCAGAACTGAAACGGTATATCGGTGACAACGCAGTTTTCTTCCCGAAAGGAGGCCCCATATGAGCACATTAATAACTGTCGGAATAGCTGCCGGCGTTATTTTGATGCTGTTGCTTGTGATGAGGATTTTTACCTCGCCCATCAAAATCATATTCAAGTTATTGCTCAATACAATACTTGGCTTTTTCGCCCTTATAGCCATCAACTATTTCGGAGCTTTTATAGGGCTCACCATCGGGGTGAATTTCATCAATGCCCTTGTTATCGGCTGCCTGGGAGTCCCCGGCGTGGGGCTCCTTTTGCTGCTGCGATGGCTGATGATTACATAATGCAATTTAAAAACGCAACAACATCAATACTTTGACAGCGTTCTTGTATTGTTCTGTTTGCAGTACATTGGATTTGCAGCGTGTGGCCGAAAATCCATTTAAGCAGATAATCAATGTATCTTAAAAATGCAAATTTGCTCTTTTGCAAATGCGCTTCACAAAACACCTTTGTCCTGTGGACATTAAATAGGGAAAAGCTTTGCAGATAATATAGACTGCCATAAAGCGGAATCGGAAACCGGCATCCCTCCCCCGCCGCTATTTGCGGACACCGGAGGCGGGTTTTGCCCGTTTGCCACCGTTTATGGCAGTCTTGTTATCCTTAGAATTTGGGCTGCCGCAGTACGGCTGCTAATTCAAGTATGCTTTCTCTCGATAGCTCTCTTTGCGGCCTCGGCAATCGCTTCCGGAGTAAGATGATATTCCCTCCTGAGGAAATCCTCCGTGCCAACCTGTCCGAACCTGTCCATAGTGCCAACCATTTCAACTGGTACGGGAAGGGTTTTTACAACGGCTTCTGACACAGCGCTGCCCAATCCACCGTAGGTATTGTGGTTTTCAGCCGTCACTATTGCCCCTGTCTCCTCCGCACACCGCTCAATTAACGCTTCGTCAACAGGCTTCCATGTAAACATGTCCACAACCCTGGCCGATACTCCCTCGGCTTCAAGAATTGCGGCGGCTCTCAGGGCCTCGGCCAACATAATGCCGCTGGCAATTATCGTCACGTCCGTGCCGTTTCGAAGCATATTGCCCTTGCCGATTTCAAAGGTGGAGCCTTCGCAATAAATGGATGTCACATTTTTTCTTGCCATGCGAACGTAATATATGCCATAGACATCCACCAGCTGCCGGACTATATCCTCCAGAGCAACGGTATCAGCAGGCTCAATCAGCGTGATTTCAGGTATTCCCCGCAGCACCGCCATATCTTCAAAGGGCATATGGGTGCCTCCGTTGTAAGCAGCGGTCACGCCCGGGTCAGAGCCGATTATCCTCACATTCAGCTTTGCGTAGGCAGCGGATACATATATCTGGTCACAGACTCTGCGCGAGGCAAATGTGGCAAAGCTGTGGGCAAAGGGCACTTTGCCGGTAACTGACAGACCGGCGGCAATGCCAATCATGTTTGCCTCGGCAATGCCGCATTGTATCGCCCTTTCGGGAAACGCCTTGAAAAACGGCTTCATACCGGAAGAGCTCACCAGATCGGCATCCAAAACGACAATCTGATCGTTTTTTTCAGCCAGCTCCATCAGCGTTGAGCAGTAGACATCTCTCATCAGCTCCCGGCTTTTATTCAGCTCGGTATTTATTCTAATCATCTGCCTTTTCCCCCCTTAAGCAGCGCCATCTTTGACTCTTCCAGGACCTTCTCCGCCTTTTCCAAAGCCTCATTCATCTGCTCGGCGGTAAAGTTCATGTGATGGTTTGCCAGAACACCTTCGGCAAAGCTGCAGCCGTTTCCTTTTTTGGTGTTAAGAATAATCGCCGAGGGCTTTTCCGTGTTTTCCTTCGCGGCCGTTACTGCTTCATGTATTTGAGTGATGTTATGTCCGTCGATCTCCTGGGTAAACCACCCGAAGGACCTGAGCTTTCCGGTAATATCCCCTATGTCCATAACATCCTTCGTGTATCCGTCAAGCTGCTGTCTGTTGTTGTCTATAAAAGCGATAAGGTTGGAGAGCTTATAGTGGTTTGCAAACATAAAACCTTCCCAATTCTGTCCTTCATTAAGTTCCCCGTCACCCAGTATCAGAAAAGTATAGCTGTCTCTCCCGTCCATCCTGTCACCCAGGGCAATGCCGATGGCGGCGGATATTCCCTGCCCCAGGGAGCCCGTTGTCATATCTATCCCCGGTGTCTTGTTTCTGTCACAATGGCTCGGCAGATTGCCTCCGCCCTGATTGAGCTCCCTGAGCATGCTTTCGGGAAAATAGCCCTTTAAGGCCAGAGTGGCATAAACCGCCGGTCCCGAATGACCCTTAGAGACAACCAGCTTATCCCTGCTCGGTAAGTCGGGATTTTTAGGGTCATAGCGCATGACGCTGCCATATAAAACGGCAAGAGCTTCAACTATGGACATGGAGCCTCCCACATGACCGAACCCAATATGCCCAAGCGTCTTGAGCGTCAGGACTCTTATCTCCTCGGCAAAGACCCTGAGCTCTCTCATTTTTCTGTTTTTCTCCATTGTCCCACTCCTTTACTTTAAAATACAAGCTTCTCCGATATATATTCTCCCAGTTCGGAAATACTTATCCTCTCCTGATGCATGGTATCCCGATCTCTCACAGTCACGCAGCCGTCTTCAAGGGAATCGAAATCGAAGGTTACGCAGAAGGGTGTGCCGACTTCATCCTGGCGGCGGTATCTCTTTCCGATTGAGCCGGAATCATCGTAATCCACAAAAAACTGTCTGCTCAGTTCGTTATAGATTTCAAGAGCCTTTTCAGACAGCTTTTTTGACAGGGGAAGCACCGCGCATTTAATCGGTGCCAGCGCGGGATGCAGGCGCAGCACCGTGCGGATATCGTTCTTTTCGGGGTCAACAACCTCTTCATCATAGGCATCTGCCAAAAAGGCAAGAGCGGCCCTGCCCACACCCAGGGACGGCTCAACCACATAGGGAATATACTTTTCTCCCGTTTCCTGGTCGAAGTATTCCAGATTCTCGCCGCTCTCGGACTGATGGGCCTTCAGGTCGTAATCCGTCCTGTCGGCAATGCCCCAGAGCTCTCCCCAGCCAAAGGGGAATAAATACTCAAAGTCCGTTGTAGCTTTTGAGTAGTGTGATAGCTCTTCTTTTGAATGGTCCCGCATACGGAGGTTTTCTTCCTTCATGCCAAGGTCCAGCAGCCATTTGAAACAGAAATCGCGCCAGTATTCAAACCACTCCAGATCAGTGCCCGGCTTGCAGAAAAACTCCAGCTCCATCTGCTCAAATTCCCTTGTTCTGAATATGAAGTTGCCCGGAGTAATTTCGTTTCTGAAGGCCTTTCCTATCTGACAGACTCCAAAGGGAATCTTTTTCCTTGTGGTCCTCTGGATGTTCTTGAAGTTGACAAATATGCCCTGAGCGGTTTCAGGTCTCATATATACCTCAGCGGCACTGTCCTCCGTGACTCCCTGGTGGGTTTTAAACATGAGGTTGAACTTTCGTATATCGGTGAAATCGCTCTTCCCGCAGCCCGGACACTGAACGCCCTGCTCCCTGATATATGAAATAAGGGCTTGATTGTCCATACCTTCCACGGAAACATCGGTTATGCCCTTCGCCTTGTTCCATTCCTCAACCAATTTGTCGGCACGATGCCTTATTTTGCATGCTCTGCAGTCTATGAGGGGGTCATTGAAGGTGGAAACGTGGCCTGAGGCAACCCATACTCTGGGATTCATCAAAATGGCCGAATCCAGGCCCACATTATATGGGGACTCCTGAACAAATTTTTTCCACCACATCTTTTTTATGTTGTTGACCAGTTCCACGCCCAGGGGCCCGTAATCCCATGTGTTCGCAAGCCCACCGTAAATCTCGCTGCCCGGGAAAATGAACCCCCTGTTCTTGCACAGAGCCGTAATTTTGTCCATTGTCTTTTCGGTGTTTTTCAGCATACTAAATTCCTCATTTTCACTAAAAAAAGCCGCGACCCGGCGGTTAAAAGCGTATTTTTGCGGCCTTTTCTCACAATACTACGATATCATATCCTTCGCCCCGTATTGCTCAAAAAGCTTTATCTGTGTTCAGACCGCACGGCGCATGCTTTTTGGATATTGTTTATGATAATACTGGATATCTTTATACCATCTGATTATATACGTTTTGATATTCTTGTCAACAACCAGGGCCGAAATACGCCCTTTTGCCCGTCTTCACCATTTGAAAAGCAGTCCCTTGCAATCATATATAATATACATTAAAATAAACGAAAAACTTAATGCTTTAAGACATAGGGGACTTATTATATGGAATTTCACGCAGGAAAATGCGATATTGCGGTAATAGGCGCCGGCCACGCCGGAATTGAGGCCGCCCTGGCCTCCGCCAGAATGGGTCTTGATACCATATGCTTCACAATAAATCTTGACGCCGTGGGGAATATGCCCTGCAATCCGTCCATAGGCGGTTCAGGCAAGGGACATCTGGTGCGGGAGCTGGACGCCCTGGGCGGTGAAATGGCAAGGGCCGCCGACAAAGCCTGCCTGCAGTACAGGCTCTTAAACAGGAGCAAGGGGCCTGCCGTTCATTCACTGAGAGCCCAGGCCGACAGGCGCGAGTATCAAAAAATAATGAAACACACTCTGGAGCTCCAGGAAAATCTCAGGTTGAAGCAGGCTGAAATAACCGAAATCGGAGTAAGGGACGGGGCCGTATGCCACGTAAAAACCGAAACAGGCGCAATTTATGAGACAAAAGCTGCAATAATATGCACAGGGACATTTCTGCGCGGGAAGATTATTGTGGGCGAGGTATCCCGGGAGAGCGGTCCCGACGGCATGTTTGCCTCCGTGGCGCTGGCTGACTGCCTCAGGAAACTCGGGCTGGAACTGACACGCTTTAAAACAGGCACGCCGCCCCGTATAAACGCCCGGAGTGTGGACTATTCCAAGATGGAGGAACAGCCGGGCGATCCCGACCCCATTCCCTTTTCCTATGAAACCCTTGAGACTCCGGTGAACAAGGTATCATGCTATCTAACCTATACCAATGAAGAAACCCACAGGATAATCAGGGAGAATCTTGACAGGAGTCCTCTTTATTCGGGGGTTATAGAGGGTATAGGCACCCGCTATTGCCCTTCCATAGAGGACAAGGTGGTGAAGTTCCCTGACAAGCCCAGGCACCAGATTTTTATCGAGCCCATGGGTCTGGATACTCAGGAGGCCTATGTGCAGGGCTTATCCTCCTCCATGCCCGAGGAGATTCAGCTCAGAATGCTTCACACCGTTAAGGGACTGGAGCACGCCGAAATGATGAAGCCGGGTTATGCCATAGAGTACGACTGTATAAACCCCATTGAACTGAAGGCAACCCTTGAAGTAAAAAAGATATCGGGACTATACGGTGCCGGCCAGTTTAACGGCACCTCCGGTTATGAGGAGGCCGCCGTTCAGGGCTTCATAGCGGGAGTAAACGCCGCTTTGAAGATAAAAGGAGAAAAGCCTCTGATTATAGACCGCAGCGAAGCATATATCGGGACACTGATAGACGATTTGGTTACAAAGGGCGTCACCGACCCCTACAGAATGATGACCTCAAGAAGTGAATACAGGCTCCTGCACAGGCAGGACAATGCCGATATCAGACTCTCCCGGTACGGTTATGAAATCGGACTTATATCCAAGGAGCGATATGAGGCCGTGCTGGCAAAGTATGAGGCTGTTGACAGGGAAATTGAGCGCCTTAGAAATACCCATATCCCCCCTTCCGACGAGCTGGCCCGTCTTCTCACCGAAAAAGGAACGGCCCCTACCAGCTCCGGAATAAGCCTTGCAGAGTTGATAAAGCGGCCTCAGCTGGATTACGCCTCCCTTTCCCCCTTCGACAAGAACAGACCTGAGCTGCCTGCCCCCATATGGCAGCAGGCTGAGATAGCGATTAAATATGAGGGCTATATAAAGCGCCAGCTCAAGCAGGCAAAAGAGTTTAAACGAATGGAGGAGCGGCGCTTGCCCGAGAATCTTGATTACATGAACATAAACGGTCTCAGGCTGGAGGCAAGGCAGAAGCTCAGCAAGGTAAGGCCAACAAACTTCGGACAGGCCTCGAGAATTTCCGGAGTGAATCCTGCGGATATAGCGGCCCTTATGATTTTTCTTGAGAGGAAGCAAAAGCCTGAAAAATGAGTATCCGATCGGCCCCCCCGGCCTTGAGCCTCAGTTTTCTGTAACTGTAAGAAATGGAGGTTAGCTTGAAGAAGGTTGTTCTAGGCCTCTCTGGAGGCGTTGATTCCGCAGTCAGTGCCCTGCTTTTGAAAAAACAGGGCTATGATGTAACAGGTGTTTTTCTGGACATGGGCACAGGCGATTTGGAGGGCGCAAGAGCCGTTGCCGACGAAATCGGCATAGACTTTCAAACCGTTAATATAGAAAAGAAGCTGAGCAATCTCGTTATGGAGCCTTTTATCGACGCCTATCTCGGCGGTCTGACACCAAATCCCTGCATACTCTGCAACCCGAAAGTCAAATTTCCCGCTCTGATTAAGGCGGCGGATGAAATCGGGGCGGAATATGCCGCCACTGGCCATTATGCGCTGGTGGATTACGACAGCACCTCCGGTATGTACCGATTGCTCGCTTCACCAGGAGACAACGACCAGTCCTATATGCTCAGCAGGCTGGACCAGAGAATCTTGTCCCGTTTAATTCTCCCCCTGGGAAGCTACAGCAAATCGGATGTACGAAAAATCGCCTGGGAGAACCGGCTCTCCGTGGCCTCCAAGCCTGACAGCATGGAGATCTGCTTCATCCCCGATGGAGACTATGCTGCTTTCATAGAAAAGCACAGGCAGATACCGCCTGAGGGCGATTTTGTGGACATACACGGGAATGTACTGGGCAGGCACAAGGGCATCCACCGCTATACACAGGGACAGCGCAGGGGCCTTGGCGTGGCTGCCGGAAAAAGAATGTTTGTTTTAAAAATTGAGCCGGAAACGAACCGTGTCGTCCTGTCGGACGCGGAGGACCTGGCCGTTTCGGAAATACACGTAAACAACCTTATCTGGGTGTCGATAAAACCACCGGAGACCGCAATAGACGTGGATATTAAGGTCAGGCACACAAAGCTGTTGTACGCCGGGAAGGTAATTCCCGGCGCCAGGGACACGGCAAGGGTTATATTTGATACACCGGTTCGGATGCCGGCGGCCGGGCAGACCGCCGCCTTTTACCGGGACAATGTGATGCTGGGCAGCGGGATTATTTTACGGCGGGAGAGTATATGAAAGTATCTGTCATTACCCTCGGATGCAAGGTAAATCAATATGAAAGCCAGGCCATGGAGACTCTTTTGAAGGAAAGGGGCCATGAGCCTGTTTCTGCTGGAGAAAAAGCGGACGCCTATATAATTAATACCTGTACTGTAACCGCAGAGAGCTCCAGAAAATCCAGACAGGCGGCAAGACAGGCTATCGCTGATAATCCGAAGGCCATTATAGCCGTCTGCGGCTGCTGGTCACAGATAAGCCCCCAGGAGGCCGCGGAGCTGGGCGCCCACCTGGTTTCGGGCAGCGGCGACAGAAAGGCATTTTTGGACGACCTGGAGGAGATATATAACAGCAGGATAAAAAAAGTATCCGCTGACGAGCCGAAAAAGCGCAGGAAGTTTGAGCGGCTTCCCGCCGGAACCCTTCTGGGGCGGACAAGGGGCATGCTGAAGATTCAGGACGGCTGTGAAAACTTTTGCACATACTGCATTATACCCTATGCCAGAGGCCCAATCAGAAGCCTTCCCGCCGCAGAGGCCGTCTCAGAGGCTGAAAGGCTCGCTGCAGAGGGCATTAAAGAGCTGGTGGTAACCGGAATAGAGATCTCCTCCTATGGAAAGGATCTGGGAGACGGCAGCAGTCTGGAAAGCCTTATAGTGTCCTTAGATAGGGCCGTGCCCGGGCTAAGACTCAGGCTGGGCTCCCTGGAGCCTCGGATCATTACCTCCGAATTCTGCTCCGCTCTTGCGGAGCTGGAGGGCTTATGCCCCCATTTTCACCTTTCCCTTCAGAGCGGGTGCGACCAGACACTAAAACGCATGGGAAGAAAGTATGACACCCGGCTTTTCTATGACGCCCTCTGCCTGCTTAGGGAGCATTTTCCCGACTGCGGTATTACCGCAGATCTGATTGTAGGTTTCCCGGGAGAGAGCGACGCAGAATTCAGCCAAACTCTGGCCTTTATAGAAAAATGCGCTTTTTCATCCATGCACATATTCCCCTATTCCCGAAGACCGGGCACACCGGCAGCCTCCATGCCGGAGCAATTGACGCGGGCGGTAAAGAAGGAAAGAGCGCGCAGAGCTTCCAAATTGGCCGCGAAAATGAAGGAAGAATACCTGAATTCCTGCACAGGCACAATCCAGTCCGTTCTTTTTGAAACTGAAAAACCGGGGACAAGTATCGGATACGCGGGAAACTATTGCCGGGTCCAGGTGGCAACTCCGGGACTTGGCAATATAATAAAGGATGTAAGAATAACAGGCACCCGGAACGGCATGCTTATTGGCACTGTGATATAACCTGCTTATGGAATATTTGATGATTTTGTCTCTTTTATCCTTATATTACAGGGATAAATATATGCAAGAAATAAATTGACAACCGGCTTAGTGCTATACTATAATTGCATAATACACTTAAAAGCGGAGGTTTTAACCTATGGCATCGAAACGAGTATATAACTTTTCAGCCGGCCCTTCCATGCTTCCTCTGGAATGTCTGGAAAAAGCCGGCTCTGAAATAACCAATTTTAACAACACAGGCATGTCTGTTATGGAGATGAGCCATAGGAGCAAGGTATTCACCAGTATCCTTCAGGAGACTAAGGCCGGACTAAAGGGCCTTATGAAGATACCCGACAACTATGAAATTCTTTTTTTGCAGGGCGGAGCCACCTTGCAGTTTGCAATGGTTCCAATGAACCTCATGTCCAGAACAGGCAAGGCCGATTATGCCATTACAGGCAATTTCTCCGGGCTTGCATATAATGAAGCCAGGAAGTACGGTACCTGCAACACAGCGGCCGACACCAAGGACAGAAACCACACCTACATACCGGCTCAGCAGGAGCTTATAACAGATAAAGACGCTTCTTATTTTTATTACTGCGCCAACAACACCATTTACGGCACTGAGTGGAAATATATACCCGAAACAGGGGATGTCCCCATTGTTTGTGATATGTCCTCAAATATTTTGTCCTGCCCGGTTGACATTTCAAAGTACGGCATTATTTTCGCCGGGGCACAAAAAAACATGTCCCCCGCCGGATTAACCGTGGTTATCATAAGAAAGGACCTTCCAGGCAGACAGTTTGACTACACCCCTGTCATGCTGAACTATGAGGTAATGATCAAGAAAGACTCCATGCACAACACCCCTCCCTGCTATAATATATACATGCTGGGTCTTGTTGTTAAGTGGATTGAACAGAAGGGCGGTCTTGAGGCGATGGAGCAGCTAAAAAAAGAACGCTCATCCCTCCTCTACGATTTTCTGGACAACAGCGGTCTTTTTAAATGCCCGGTAGAGCCGGATTCCCGCAGCGGAATGAACGTAGTTTTTTCTACCGGCGACAATGAACTTGACACCCGCTTTGTTTCCGAGGCGGAAAAAGCCGGATTTTTTAATCTGAAAGGGCACCGCAGTGTGGGCGGGATGAGAGCCTCCATATACAACGCGATGCCTGTGGAGGGCGTTAAAAAGCTGGTGGAGTTTATGAAAGATTTCGAGCTTAAAAACAAATAACAGTGTGGAGACATAAAATACATAGATATAGCGGTACACTGTTTGGAGGTTAGCATGTATACTATAAAGACACTAAACAATATTGCTCAGGTTGGCCTGGACAGATTTGACAAGTCTCTCTTCAGGATTGATAACGAGGCATCAAATCCCGATGCAATATTGGTGCGCTCGACAAAAATGCTGGACTATGAGTTTAATGAAAGCCTGCTGTGTATTGCAAGGGCCGGCGCGGGCTATAATAATATCCCTTGCGACCGCTGTGCGGAAGCCGGAATTGTCGTATTCAACACACCGGGCGCCAATGCCAGCGGTGTTAAGGAGCTTGTGCTCTGCTCCCTGTTTCTCTCCTCCCGTGATATTTTGTCCGGTTCACAGTGGGTCAAATCCATAGCCCACAAGGGCGATGAGGTAACGGCTCTTGTGGAGAGCGGCAAAAAAGCTTTTGCCGGTCCGGAAATCTATGGAAAAACACTGGGGCTTGTGGGACTGGGAGCCATAGGGGCAAAGGTTGCCAGAGACGCTACCGCGCTGGGTATGAAGGTATACGGTGTTGACCCTTACCTGCCTCCCGACGTGAGGGCTGAGCTTTCGGGAACAGTAAAGATTTTAAACGATGAAAAAGAGCTATATGCCATAAGTGACTATATCTCCCTGCATGTGCCCTATAACGAAGAGACAAGGCATAAGATCTGCGCCTCCTCAATTGCGCATATGAAGGATGGCGTGAGAATTATAAATACGGCCAGAGGCGAGCTTGTCTCCGATGACGATATTATCGCCGCCATAGCTTCAGGCAAGGTAGCCTGCTATGTCACAGACTTTCCCAACGCTAAAACAGCCAATCACAAGGGTATTATAGCCATACCCCACCTGGGAGCCTCAACCCCCGAGAGTGAGGACAACTGCGCGGTGATGGCTGCCGATCAGGTTTCCGAGTATCTTCTTAACGGAAACATAATAAACTCGGTAAACCTGCCCAACATCACCCTTCACAGGCACAGCGGCAATCCCAGGGTCGTGATTATTATGAAGGACTATGTGGGGGCGCACAATGCAATTTTGACGGCGGTGGCTTCCACGGGAGCATCGGTTATATCCTCCACCTCCAAGACCAGAGGCAATTATTACGCGGTTTTGCTGGATTTGGATAAGGTTACTCCCGATTTAAACAGCTCCCTGAATGCCTGCAAAGGTGTTATCAGAGTCAGAATAATCTTATAATCGACTTTTTAATAAACGCTGTCATTGCTCATGTAAGCAGGACAGCGTTTTTTACAATCAAATTATCGGGCAACGATATTAAAAAGGTAATTGCCTGCAATTGAGAATAAGGAGAGCTTATGATTACTTTTAAAAGCATAAAAGAGGATGAAGGAATAAGAACATACATCGAAAAGGCCGGGGAATCCATGAAGGCACTCGGATATACCGAGCACGGCCTGGACCACGCATCCAGGGTGGCAGAAACCTCTAAATATATCCTTGAAACCCTGGGTTACTCTGAGCATGAAATTGAGCTTGTCCAGATAGCGGGCTTTCTTCATGATATCGGAAACCTGATAAACCGAACCGACCATTCACTTACCGGTGCCGTTATGTCATTCAGGATGCTGGACAAAATGGGAATGCCCCCGGAGGATATCGCCACTGTTGTAACGGCAATAGGTAATCATGACGAGGGCACCGGGGTTGCGGTAAACCATGTGGCCGCCGCCCTTATTCTGGCCGACAAGTCCGATGTCAGAAGGAGCAGGGTCACAAACCCGGACAAAACAAAATTCGATATCCACGACAGAGTAAACTACTCGGTGAAAAAATCCCTTCTAAAAATAAATGAAGAGCGCTCGCTGATAAAGCTCAAGCTCACCGTTGACACCAGGTACGGCTCGGTAATGGACTATTTCGAGATATTTCTGGGCCGCATGACAATGTGCCGAAAGGCGTCGGAAAAGCTGGGTCTGAGCTTTAAGCTGATTATCAACGAGCAGACGCTGATATAAGGCGCTGCATGACAAAAAATAAACAATAACCGTGAAACCATGGATATCATGGTCTCACGATTTTTATTATCCCATGAACCGGATGTCCCTATGCTTTATTCAGCGCCCTTCAACAACTCCTCCACATAGGCAGGCAGGGCAAAAGCGCCCTTATGAAGCTTTGGCGTATAATAGCCGGTCTCAATACCGCGACGCCTCCATGCGGTTTCATTCAAATCATTGACGGGATGGTACTTCTTCGAAGCAAAGCCAAAGAGCCAGTGTCCCGAAGGATATGTGGGGATGTGGGCCTGGTAAACGCGGCTGATGGGAAAGCTCTCCACAATGCGTTTATGGGCTCTCCGGCAGACTAGGGCATCCTCGTCATAGAAAGGGCTCGCATGCTGATTTACCATAATCCCGTCTTCCCGGAGGGCTTTGAAGCAGTTTCCATAAAACTCCCTGGTGAAGAGGCCTTCGCCGGGTCCCAGGGGATCTGTCGAATCCACTATAACAAGGTCGTATTCATTCTCTTTGGTGCGTATGAATTTAATGCCATCCTCATAGAATATTTTAACCCTGGGGTCATCCAATCGACAGGCTGTCTTTGTCAGGTATTTCCTGCAGGTCTCTACCACCAGGGGGTCGATTTCCACCATGTCAATCCGCTCTATGTCATGATACCGGGCAAGCTCCCTCACTGTTCCGCCGTCACCGGCTCCGATAACCAGGACATGCCTGACTTTCGGATGCACCGCCATAGGCACATGGGTGATCATTTCATGATATATGAATTCGTCTCTTTCCGTGAGCATTATATAGCCGTCCAGCACAAGAAAGCGCCCGAATTCCTTGGATTCAAACACATCAATACGTTGAAAATCGCTCTGGCATGTATACAGCTGGCGCTCTACCTTTATCAGGAACTCCACATTCTCAGTATGCTTTTCCTTGAACCATAACTCCATATGTCAACCCCCTTCCGCAACATTTGGCCTGTAGAGAGCAGAAGCCTCAGGTCCTGTCACTGCTCCGGGGAAATATGTTGCGCCCGCTGAAAATCTCCAGCATTTCCCTGTGCAGGTTTTCCGATATGGTCAGTCGCTCCCTGGGAGGCAGCTCATACACATCGGTGTTGAACAGATAGTTCTGCAGCGGCCTTTCCTTTATCAGCATTTTGGTATGAAATATATTAGCTTCATAGACATTTATGTCCACCGCGTCATATTGGCTGAGGATATCTTCGCTTATAAAATCCTGTATAGACGTTATACTGTGGTCTATAAAAATTTTCTCGCCCCTCATATGCCTGGTAAATCCCCTGACCCGGTAGTCCATGGTTATTATGTCCGAATCAAAAGAACTGATCAGATAATCAAGGGTTGACAAGGGAGTTATCTCGCCGCAGGTTGCCACATCAATATCAACCCTGAAGGTAGCCACAAAATTATCGGGATGATGCTCGGGATAAGTATGGACTGTCACATGGCTTTTATCCAGATGAGCTACTATAGTGTCACCGGAGGGCACCAGGTCATGCTCCGCTATCATAACGGTAACGGAGGCACCCTGAGGATCATAATCCTGTTTCGCTATATGGAGAACCTCCGCCCCTATCATATCAACCACATTGGTCAATATGTTTGTCAGGCGCTCGGAGTTATACTGACTGTCGATATATGCTATATAGTCCTTCTGCTCTCGGGGCGTCTTAGCATAGCAAACATCGTAGATGTTAAAACTCAGAGACTTAGTCAGGTTGTTAAATCCGTATAGCTTGAGCTTGTTGTCCATATTTCACCCTCCCTTAGAAACTCAAAACGCAAGTAAATGACGCATCACTCACCTACTTGCGTTTTCCGGACGATTATAACTACAAAAGTCATTTTTCGTTTAGAACATAATCAAAAATTATAGTCATCAAAGCAATATAATGCATTTGCATATCAAGGTTGAGCAAATACTTACTTTTTTACTACTATTATTGATTGTTTCACAAGTTGATGTGTGCTGTCCGGTTGTAAAGTAACCAACTTATAAACTTTGAGTTCCAACTCAATCAATAAAGCGACCAAAGTTGTCCTTCGGCAGTTGACCAGGCTGACCCTATGGCCCTGACTTTCAGTTGAAAGCGGTCAAAAGTATTTGCTGAAATGATTTGTCCTCATCAGAATCAATATGAAAATAGCATACAGGATTTCGTTTGTCAAGAATACATTTGCATATTATAAATTCGTGTTTCTGCGGTTGTCAAACATATGGTCCATTTTTTTAGGAAGTCTGTCAATGGTAAGTAGTAGTAGCGCTGTGGGAAGCGTTGAAAAGTCTAACGCACCTTTTCAATGCTTTCCATAGCTGTTGGACA
>JAAYOP010000136.1 GCA_012520295.1 Clostridiales bacterium
ATAAATCAAGAAAAAAAGGCTTTGCTTTGAGACCGCAAAGTCTTTTTCTTTTATGTGTTTAATATATTTTAGCACTTAACAGTTTGACGACATATTGTGGCATAATTTACAATTTTTCCATGGTATATATGGCATGTTATTTTATACGCGTGAGCCCATAGCGTTTTTCATTTTTAAAAAATCTTAAAACAAGGAGAGTATGATAGTATGCCATATAAGAGATTACAAAAACGTCGCATTTTCGTGATAATACTGCCTTTATTGCTGTTGTTGGCAATGCTTCCAACACCCGCGACCGCAAACATGCCGGAAAAGCACATATATAGGAATAATGTCAGATGTCCACGAAACTTATGACTATGTAGTCGACTGGATGGAAATAAACGGGGATTCGCTGAAATATCTAGTTTTTGGTGGCGATATGGCCAATTACTGGAGTTCGGGAGCCAGTACTGTTAAAAGGCTAAAAACCTATGCGGTCGATCACAATGTAACACCGATTTTTACCATGGGCAATCACGAATGGATGGGCGGCAGTGAGAAGGAGTTTGAAGAAGTAACCGGCTTCAGCAGAACCGGCATTAAAAACAATCCGGCTGAGGACGGATTTACAATATATACGCTGGGTGCCTCTTCATACTCAACTGACAGCAGCTTTAACGAAGAGGACATCCAGGAGCTGAGCTATGCTCTGGCCGGCTCCGACTTAGCCTCTCCTTTTCTTATCATATCCCATTATCCGCTACATTCCGGAGATGGCAGATCCGGCCGGAACGTGACAGCTCTGATTGAACTGCTCAACCAGTATCCGAATGTATTTTTCTTCTGGGGGCATAATCACCATCATGATATAAACATGGGAACCATAAAAACCGCAGGTGACATAATTACGCCTGCCGACTCGAATAAAAGCATACCCATTAATTTTACATACTGCAACTCAGGGCACATAGGACATGAACATGGCCCTGAGAGCGGAAAAGACGGTACGGGCGTAAGGGCGGAAATCTGTTCAGATGGAAATGAAACCATCGTCGTTTTATCCATTCTCGATATATTCGGAAGAACGCTGGCAAATGAGTGTGTAACCCTGGGACAGATGATATCGGTGGATATTACGGCTCCCGTAGGGGGAGCAACTCCGGATAGAACCGGGATAGTTTCCGGCGGCGCAGCCATTGAGAATCTGTCCTGGTCCCCCACAGTTAATGAGCGTTTTGAATACGATACTGCTTATACGGTTAGCTTTAATTTGAAAGCCAATCCAGGTATAACGTTTTCTTCATCCCCATTAGTAACGGTTAACGGTATGCCTGCGCAGAGCGAACTTATTGATTCAAACACTGTTTCGGTATACTACACATTTTCCAAAACTATGCCCGATCCTAGAAATTCCGTCACATATGTTAAAACATCCACAATCTGCGATGGCAAGGAATATGCCATAGTACTGGACGGCGTGGCAATGAATAATATTGCCGTAACGGGCTCAACCTCCTACTATGACTATAAGGGCCTGTCATATATAAAGCCTTCCATAGAAGGCAAATACCTGACCATCTGCTGTCTAGAGGAGGCCGAAAAGGCAACCTGGACATTCATAAGCGCCGGCAAAGAAAACAAGTGGTATATAAAAAACGGAGACCTGTATCTCTATGCCTCGGCACCCAGATCTCTGGTCCTGTCCAACGTACCTCAGGCCTGGACATACGGCGAGATGGGTGATAAAGGTGTTCAGTTACATATTAATCTTGAGGGTGAGAACTGCAACCTGAACTATGGCGGCGATACTGTTGTGGACATGGTGTACCCATCCATTAATAACAAAAGCACTCTTGCTATATACGAAAAAGCAGTATACGAAGAAAACAGTATAGCCGGTGTAAACCTGGAAATCACCGCTCCCTCAGCCGGTTCACGGCCGGACAGGACTGCCCGTGTCACCAGCGGAGAAGCAACTGCGGGAGCCGTTAAATGGAATCCGGAAGTCGCCGAAGCTTTTGAATATAACACGGTTTACACGGCAACAGTTGAGCTGACTCCATACGACGGTTACGTTTTCAGCGAAGCGACAAAGATTAAATTTAATGGTGTTGAGGCAACCGATAAGCAGTTAAACTCCGATGGCACAGTAACCGCATCCTTCGAGTTTCCCGAAACCGCTCCGGACCCAAGCCAAATTATCACATTTGTCAGGACTGATACCATAGTTGACGGGCACGAATACGCCATAGTATTGGAGGATGTGGCAATGAATAATGTTGCTGCATCAGGCTCAACCTCCTATTACGATTATACGGGGCTATCATATTCAATACCGATGATAATCGAAGACGAATATCTGACCATATACTCACAGGAGGCAGAAAAAGCAACATGGACATTTATAAACGCGGGAGATGAAAACACCTGGCATATAAAAAGCGGCGATAAATATCTGCATGCCCAAAAATCCCGCAGCCTGTCCCTATCTGATACCGAGCAGGTCTGGACATATGGACAATTAGATGATAAAGGCACCCAGCTGTATACTCTCATAGATAAAACGGCTTACAACCTGTGTTTCGGTAAAGATATGACTGTGGATCTTATTTACCCTTCCGCAAATAACTCCAATGAGCTGGCCATATATGAAAAAGTACCAATCACGGACGATACCATTGACAGCGTGGTATTGGAACTGGATGAGCCCTCGGCAGGCCACGCCCCTGCTGTAACTGCAGCCGTTATAAAAGGCGAGGCAACAGTGACCCGTTTAAGCTGGTCTCCCCAGATTACGGACTTTTTTGATTATGACACGGCCTATACAGTCAATATAGACCTTGCGGCGAATAATGATTATCGCTTTTCCGCCGCCACCGTCGTCACTATTAACGGCAATATATCCAAAAAAACCATCAATAGTGACGGCACCATTACAGCCACAGTTGAATTTCCTCCAACTGCTTCCGACCCGGCCATAACAGTCAAATATAAAAGGACTGAGGCCATAACCCCCGGTCACGAATATGCCATTACCTTTGGCGGCTATGCTATGAACACCACACAGGTAACGGAAAGTCCATATAAAGGCCTGTCTTTTTTCACACCCGTGATTGACGGAGAATATCTTGTTTTCTCCTCGGGGGCAGAAGCCCGGGCTGCCACATGGACATTTACCGATGCCGAAGAGGAAGGCAAGTGGTACATAAGCATCGGCGACAAGTATCTTTACGCTCCTGCCTCAAGAACCTTGGAGCTGAGTACCAATCCCCAGGCCTGGACATACGTTAAGTCGGATGATGGGGAAAAGCACTTGTTTGTTTATCTGGATGGACAGAAATATACCCTGTTTAATAAAGACGAAATTGACGGCCCCATTTACCCATCCTCCGGCAACCGCGGTTCCTTGGTACTCTATGAAAAAATTGTAACATATAACGAAGCGATTTCAGACGTATCGGTTTCCGGCATAACCGAACCAAAGGCAGGCTCTGCCCCGGATAGGGACGCGGTTATATCCCCCAACGGAGCAGTATTGGAGACTATCTTCTGGTCTCCGGAGGTCAAAGACTACTTTGCGTACAATACTGTCTATACCGCCCACATAACATTGACTGCCCAAAGCGGCTATTACTTCACTAATACAACCACCGTAAAAGTCAACAACCAACCCGCTTCCAATGTCACCCTCGGGAAGGACGGCTCATTGACCGCCCTATATATTTTCCCAAAAACCGCCTCTGACCCATCCCAAACCTTTATTGACAGTGCGGATATAACCATCACCGCGCCCAAGGCAGGTTCGATCCCAGATACAAAAGTAATAGTCTCCCAGGGCGAGGTAACAGCGGGAGACATCTCCTGGTCTCCTCAAATCGACGAAGTATTCGCATATGATACGGTCTATACCGTCATCATAAATCTGACAGCGGAAAACGGTCATTATCTTACAGAGGAAACTGTTGTCACCGTCAATGGCAAGCCGGCTTCGAAAGTAACCTTCAGCGGTAACTCTCTGGTTGTTGAATATGTCTTCTCCAAAACCGATTCTGACCCGTCTGTGCCCTCTATAGATTCCGTGGCCCTGAATATCACCGCGCCCAAGGCAGGCTCGCCCCCCGATACAAAGGCAATCGTCTCCCAGGGCGAGGCAACGGCGGGGAACGTTTCTTGGACTCCGGCTGTAAGCAGCACTTTTAAATATGATACAGCCTATACCGCCATCGTGACTCTGACTGCCAAAAGCGGCTATCGCTTCACAGAGGAAACCGTTGTCACCGTCAACGGCAAGCCGGCTTCGAAAGTAACCTTCAGCGGTGACTCTCTGGTTGTTGAATATGTCTTCTCCAAAACCGATCCTGACCCGTCTGTGCCCTCTATCAAGACAGGGAAACTCTATTCTGCAGTGTTCCCGGCTTCAGGCAGGAGGTACTTCTGGGATGTGTCAAAAGATGCGTGGTATTATGATGCCGTCCAATATGTTGCTCGCAAGGGCATTATTGAGGGTATTACATTAACATCATTTGAACCTAATTCCCCTATGATAAGGGCATCGTTTGTGCTAATAAATTACAGAATGGAGGGCTATTGTGAGGATACGGTAAAACCTGAGTTTCGCGATGTAAACACCGATATGTGGTATTATGACGCCATTGCCTGGGCCGCGGCTAAGGGCATCATCAAAGGGTACGGTCACGAACTGTTCGGCCCGGGGAACTATATCACACGGGAACAGTTTATCACCATACTCTACCGATACGCCATATATAAAGGCTACTCTGATAATGAATACACTCAGGTTGTTCTGCCGTTTACAGACGCTTCAAAAATTTCCGACTATGCCGTACCCGCAATTAAATGGGCTTATTATGAGCAGTTAATCGATTGCGAAACCGAAGATCTGCTCAGACCCGGAGCCCTGGCAACCAGAGCGGAGATAGCAGATGTGCTGATGAGATATCATAAAGCTTTTATCAATTCCTAAAGCAATTCTTGCGAAAGAGTCGCCGATGGTTTATTCACCGTATAAGCCCAGAGTCCCCAAAGAAACAGATAACAGCTATGAATAGCACTTACTTGGAGCCGTCATCAAATCTGGTGACGGCTCTCTTGAACCCCCGCGTCTCTGCGGGTATTGCCGTTGGGCTTTTGTTTTCACGGGAACTTATCTATATTTGCTTGTTCTTTTATTCTGTTTCTCAAGTTGTTTTCATTTAATGCCTGCCGAATAACTTAGTGTAAAATTATAATTGGCAAAAATAAAGGAGGAATAGCAAAACCTATTCCCCCTGCATGCGAAACCTGTTAAGATGAGTTTGTAAACCAACATAAAAACAAGGAGATGCATGCAAGATG
>JAAYOP010000137.1 GCA_012520295.1 Clostridiales bacterium
GTGCATACTCCGCCACCACTCGGGAAGAACGGTAACTAAGGAGCAATGGATTACTCTGCTTTACCCTGCAAAGCCGATTTTTCTTGTCTCAAGGAATTGAATTTACACAAAATTATCCCCAGACCCGTCCTTTTTATTTTTATTCTATTGGTTCTGAGAACCATCGATATTTACGTCACTGCCTTTGTCCTGTTTATTTTTTCTTGATAAATCAAAGCTTATTACCGGAGCACTCAACGCCTGCCTGTTTGTATTAACTGTTGCTTCCAGCAGCTCTTCTCTGAATATTTTCGTTGTTTTCGGGGCATCTATGCCGATTTTAATCTTGTCTCCTTCAATTCCCAGAAGAGTTACTCGGATGTCGTCGCCTATACGGATAGTCTCATTCAGCTTTCTTGACAGAACCAGCATTGGCGTCGCCCTCCTTGATGAGTCTCATTATTTCCTTAAAAATAGGGGCTCTTACATTATACTCCCCATTACTAATAATAACTTGTCGGGCCTTGCCGTTTCTGGTATTTATAACAATGGGTGCTGCCAGGTTAATTGTCATCTGCTCTATGTTTTCAGGAATAACAAGAACACTGATTATTTTCAAATCCTCCGGACCTGCCAGCGACAGATGCTTTACATCGTCATCACTGATATCAAAGGAATATTCCGGTTTTACAAAAAAGGAATCTACCACCGGAAGACAGATATTTTCATCCTGGACAGACTGAAGCCATAATATCGGGTAGCTTCCCTCAAACTGCAATATGGCAAAACGCTTATACTCCTCAAGACCCGGTAATCCATCTTCGAAATATATTATTTTGTTTTCATCAATTTCTACAGGGCCAAATCGATAGGTGTCAATAATCATAAGCGCTTCCGCCTTTCAAAACATGGTTTTAACTCACTGCTAAAGTTTTGCATCTATTAATCTTCCATTTGATTCCTGTGCCTCGGCATCCTCAATTATTATTTTTATATATGGCTTTTCACGCAAATAAACCTCAACAGAATGCTTTGGATCGACAATAATCTCCGGCCTGCACTCGCCTTCCCATTCTATTTTAAACTTTCTGCTTGTCCATTTAATGTCAATACTGCCCTTGCTCCATACAATTTCAGGCAGTTCTTTTGGCATAAGTCCGATGTTAATCCCCTTTTGGGACTGCTTCAGACTCTTTGACCTGTATACCCCGGCTATCCTGTTTCCTTTCTGCTCTACCTTCGCCATTTGGTTTCCATCGTTAACGGTTTGGCTGATATAATTATATGTTTTATCTATGGCGGTATTTCTTATTTCCCGCATCAAAGTCATAGGATCTCTAAAGCCCATCTCATTTCTTACTTTTTTCATGTTTATTTCAAATGTGGGCCTTTCAATATTTATCTCCATCTGCGGATCTTCCTGCACAATCTTCATCTTTTGTTTCGGCATTTTGATGTTCAATTTGGCAGGTGTTATTTTTATACCGATTTGGGCAAACTGCTGATCTATTTTTATGCGTGAAATCATTGCACATCAACCTCTAAAACGGCATACGCCATATATATCAGGAGGTATTAATGCGAAAACTCCTGTTATTATAACAATCATATCATCTTAAAAAGTCCATGAGAGTAGGCATTATAATATAGGCTCCTGTTGAAAGGGCGGCTTTATAAACGGATTCCGCCATCTTGTAATTCATGATGACTTCCGCCTGATCTGCATCCTCTGCATTGGACTTCATTTGTGTGTAGTTCACCTCATCCTTGTCATAGCGAAGACTCAGTATATCAAGGCGGTTGGTTCGGCCCCCTATTTCGGCGGCCAGGGCGAGCACATGGCTCTGGGCAGTCTGCAGCTTGGCGGCAATGGTGCTGATTTCATCAACGCTATGCGTTTCCTCTGTTTTCGACATGGCAACATAGAGCTCGTTGAGAAGACCATAAAGATTTTCTCCAGCCCCGTTGTATCGTACCAATTCTATTCCGTTTAATGTGGCCTTAACTTCAGATCCGATACCCACATCAAACGTCAATACTTCATTTATTATCTTGTCTATGACTTCAGTGTTTTCCGTGTCCGACAAATCAATGCCATTGTAGTAAAGCTTCCCGTCACTATCTGCCGTAAACGGCGGTATGTTTATCGCTCCGCCCGCTCCGGTCGTGTTGTAACCGCCAAAAACATATTTGTCACCAAAGGTGGCATTTAATGACTGAAGCAGTTGGTCTTTCAGCTGACCTATATATTTAGCAGCATTCCGTCTGTCCTCATCGCTCTCCACATCGGTTGCAACATCGATGGCGGTCTCATACGCTGATTTTATCAGTTCGTTTATATCCATTACGCCCTCTTCTGCCTGGGCCAACCAGTTTTGAGCCGTCTCAACGTTCTTTTTGTAATGATTCAGCCGGTTTAGCTTATATCTGGCCTGCTGGCTGTATATAACGCTTATGGGATCGTCACTGATATGTGCGAATTTCCGGTTTGTAGCCAGCTGGTATTGCAGCTTGTCCAGTTTATTAAGATTGTTACTGAGATTGTTTAGAAAATTGGATGTAAGCATAGAGTTTGTGACACGCATAAAAAGCCCTCCGTTCCTGCAAGGTTAAAGCCAGCCTATCTTCCAACGATGCCCATTCTGTTAATTATTACCTCAAGGGCTTCATCCATAGCAGTTATAACTCTTGAAGCGCCGCTGTAGGCATGCTGATATTTAATAAGATTGGTCATTTCTTCATCCAGAGAAACACCGGATACGGAAGTTCTCTGGTTATCTACAGCCAGAAGGTTTGACTTCTGATTCTCTGATTTTGTTTTACTGTGTTCAAGGGTTATTGCCACATCCAGGATTATTCCCGACATAAAGCTGTTAAACCCGCCGATATTTTTAAGATCAGATTTGTTAAGCAGTTCATATATTGCTCTTGCATTTTCCTGATTGCCCTGCTGAAGCTCGTCGCCATCTCCGACTAAATTAATTTTCTTACTGGACGCCGCTATATTAAAAACACTATTTAAAACATCATCGCTCAGCCTGATGTTTTCTGCTGTCACTTCAGCTGGCTCGTCAGGCTCGTGAAAGAAATTTACACCTGTACGAGATTCTTCTCCGCTGGCCGGGTGGGTAAATCCATTTCTGTGAATTTTGTTGACTTCCTGAACAATTGCCCGTGCCAGTATATTCAGCTGCTCCATGAAATATGGTATTCCCGGCGTGTCACTTGTAGCATTATCCCTCAGATCTAAATGTCCTTTCAGCTCGCCTCCAAGTTTATCTGAAGAATAATCATATGCGGTACCATCTACTATAATTTTTTCCGGCAGACCGTTTTCGCCATAAGTAATATTGAAATTATTCGCTGTAACATGGTTCACAAGCTCTGCCCCCGGAATGCCGGCCAACTCTATAATAAGCTTATTATCCTCTGTTTCATGATACTTAATATCCACAAGCCCCGACAACTCGTCAATCAGCAGATTTCTCTTGTCACGCAGATCGTTGGCCCTAAATCCGTTCATTTCATAGGCATATATTGATTTGTTTAAACTTGCTATATTGTCGGTAATAGTGTTTATCCTGGTTATAACGGCCTCAATCGCCGTATTGTGGTTTTCCTTGAGCTCCTCAAGCCGCTTGTATATCTGATTAAAGCTGTCGGTAAGGCTTATTGCAGCCTGCTGAACAACCGTTCTCTGCTCCTTGTCGTTTGCTTCCGTAGTCAAGGTTAAAAAGGCCTGAAACAATTTGTTTATACCCTGGGTAAGAGCGGATTCTTCAAAATCCTCAAACAGGGCTTCAACATACGTAAGGCCTGTCGTGCGAGTGGACCATTCTGAATAAAGGGTTTGTTCCGAGCGGAATTGCCTGTCGTAAAACGCCGATCGAATCTGGTCAAGAATCATCACCTTCACGCCGGCGCCCACAAGTGCATTGTCTACGGGTAAAAACAGTCTGGAGCCGCTGAAAGGCTCATACGCTGTTTTCACAAGACGCTGGCGAGTATATCCGGGCGTATTCACGTTTGCTATATTATGTCCTGTAACATCCAGCCCTTTCTGGCTTATATTGAGCCCGGTTCGTGCGACTTCAAGACCGAAAAAAGTCGATCTCATTTTTATTCATCCTTTCACCGGAAAATTTCAATTAAAATACAGTCACCACTGCGGAAATGTATCAAACTACACCTGCTTATCGAAAAGACCGGCACTCTTCTTCATTTCCTTTTCCACTGCCTTTCCTTCCTCGGTGTAATAGTTGTTTAGAGGATCCTCAGAACCCACTATTACATGCAGCATGGCATCGGTATACTCAAGATGCGTCTCCAGCAGTGTTTTATTTGTTTTGTTAATCTCCTCCTGTGCCTTAAGCAGTCCGTTGAGTTCTTTTTGAAGAATCGTAAAGCGTTCCTTCAGTTTCCCGCCAGCTCTGTCTATAATAAATGACAACGTAATCTCTTTTTCCGGAATGTTCAGGGATTTGGATAACTTCTCCTGCACGTTCTGACGCTTTTTCTCGAGTGAATTCAATTCAGACAAATATTTCAGTTCCTGCCCCACTACCTCGTTAAGCCCTTCTATATCATTTTTATAGGCCAGGTTTTTCTTTTTATAGGACAGTTCCAGTAATTGCTGCTGTATTCCCTTGAGCTTAAAAAGCAGATTATACATTTCTTCAAAATAATTATGCAATTTCTTTCAGCTCCCGTGCAGTTAAATGTGGAAATCCGGCAATAGACCGGATTTTCCTTCCTCTTCCCTTCAGTTTTGGAAAAGCGACAGTATTTTCTCAGCTACGAGCTCGCCACTTATGTTATATTCTCCACGCTTTATGCGGCTTTTTATATCATTTATTCTTACCTGCTCATTGCTTGTTTGAGCTAAAACCCTGTTTTTTATCTCATTTAGAGTATTGGAAAAGCTCTCTGCTTCCACAGACAGGGATACATAATCGTATGCTTTGTCCGTTTTTTTCTTTTCTGTAACAGTTAATTTATTTGAACGATAATTCTGCACATAATAGCTGCTCGTTATCGAATCTATTCTCATTTCCAGATTTCCTTTCAACGGAAGAATTTTTGTTAATTCTCTCTCCTCTTTTTCGGTTCAATGTGCATTTTCGTTTTATCAACCCTTCCCGACAGCGGCTTTTGCTGCTTCGGAATACTGTTTAAAAGAGTATCTGAAAGATTCTTTCTGCATTTATCACACATTATTCCACTGCTAATCGGCCGACGGCAATACTGACAGACCGAGCTGCCGTAATTGCTGTCGGATGTGGAAAGCCTGTTTTCATGAATAAGATGAATAACTATTTTTTTAGGTGTGTCGGTCCCTTCGCAAATCTCCTCAATAGTTGATTTTTCAGGGTTTTCATACAAAAAATCTCTTATCCGGACAAATGCTTCGTCTACTTCATTCATGCATTTATAACACATTTTTGTTCCAACGCTCTGAAAGGGTTTGCTGCATATTTTGCACTGTACTATTTCCGGCATACTACACATCCCCTCCGGCAGTATTCGTTATTTGCTTTTGAGTTATAAAACTCTATCTTTTCATATTATTGGCCAAGCCTTCCATTTGATCTGCTGTTGAAAGAGCGCGACCGGCCAATGAAAATGCTCTTTGTGCTCTGATAAGGCGCGTCATTTCTTCGGCAAGATTAACATTTGAATTCTCCAGATATCCCTGTTTAACAGTGGCATCGGTTGTGGGCTCAGCCTCTCCGGATGCTTCTGTAGCTCTGAACTTTCCGCCACCTGCCGACATAAGTCCTGATTTATTTTGAAATTTGTATATTCCAAGCTGATCGGTCATAAGCGGTGTTTCACCTGAAAAGAAAGTCATGGTCCCCCTTTCATCCACCTCTATCTTGGTGGTACCCTCCGGAATTATCACTCTTACACCGCCTGTGTTTCTGACAAAGTTGCCGTCTGAATCTACAAGATAACGCCGATCCCCAATCGCTGAATCATAGAGATTTCCGCCTCGCCTGTAACAGGCGTTCCCCATGGTATCCTCTAGTTCGAAAAAGGCGTCTCCTATAATAGCAATGTCGAGATTGTTTCCCGTGGAAACCAAGCTACCTTCTGAAAAGTCTCTTGTAATAGATGAAACCATCAGTCCATGCCCCTTTTGCTGGTTACCGTCAGGAGTATAGGGCGGTCCGGGCACATTTCCCGCCGTATAAAGAGCGTCCTTAAAATCCAGCCTGGAGCCTTTAAATCCGACAGTGTTTATATTTGCTATGTTATCGGCTATTGTATCCAGCCTTCTCTGCTGGTTTTTTAAACCGCTGGCTGCTATGTTTATTGCCTCGTACATGATACGCATCCTTTCAGTGCCCCGGAGTCCGACTTTTATAAACATTCGGTCACCTCAGGTTGATGACAAAATTATAGTGTGCCGTATAGTGTGCCGTATTATGATGTTTTATCTTAATCTTCCTATTTCATTTACGGCTTTCCCGTTTATTTCGTCTATCATCGTTATCATTTTCTGATTTGTTTCATATGCCCTGTACACCGTCAGCATATCAACCATCTCACGCGCTATTTCAACATTTGAGCTCTCCAGCGCGCCTTGCATAATTGTAGAATCTTCCGCGGCTTCCACAGGCTGAGCATTTGAAGAATACAGGTTGCCCCCCTCTTTTCTCAGGGCGGTGTTATCTTGAAATGATACAAGCCTTATTCTGTCAATCAACTGGCCACCTGCAGTGACTTCGCCGTTTTCATTAACGCTGAAATCTTCGCTCCCGACATTAATGGGTCCGGAATCCCCCAGCAAGTAATTGCCTTCCCCATCGATCAGATAGCCTTCGGAATCAAGATAAAATGCTCCGGAACGAGTGTACCTTTCTCCTTGCGGTGTCATCATAACAAAAAAACCGTCACCCGCTATGAACAAATCCGTGCCTTTTCCGGTGCTTTCAACATTTCCAAGGGAAAAATCAGTATATACCTGATCAACCTGAGTCCCAAAATTCAATGGTCCTACCGGGTTACTTCGAACATCATTATTTGTGTCGTTTATACGCTCTATCAGCACATCATCGAAGGAATGTGATACCAGGTAATCCTTTTTATATCCGGTGGTGTCCGCATTGACAATATTATTTGTAATAGTCTCCATTTTTCTGCGTTGAAGCATCATGCCGGTACCTGCGATATAAAGACCACGAAACATAGCCGCCTCCATCCCGCCGTTTTGTGCTTTTTGATGGGATCATCCAAAACATGCTTTTGTGAGCCCGTTTCAAAATCTTATACGGCTCAATATCTTTTGATATATTAAATATACTCAGTATATACTACGGAATTTTATGAAAAAAAATTAGCTATTTTTAGTTTTTAAATCAAATTTTTGTGCATGCCGATAACCAGGTCAACCTCATTTTGAGTTATGTTCAATTCCTGAGCAATCTGAGCTCTCGTCTTACCGCATCTGAATAGCCTGAGAATGGTCTCATTTCTGAGAGCCGTGGAGGAGTTGCCTGACAAATCGGAGGTGCTCTCGGATGGGGTTTCCCTGTGCGGGAAACGTTCACTTCTTTGATAGGTCCATTCCATATCTCCCCTGTTCAGATCCTTCACAGTTTCAGGAGCCATTTCGTTTCGCTCCGGTATTTCCTCAGATAATCTCAACCTGCTGCTGTTCTTATACACAACTCCTGCTATGGAGGAGAGCTTTTTGAGTGCTTCATCCATTTCGGACTTTGATTCGGCAGCCATATCAAAAAACTCATCCATAGCATCCTCTACGGTCTGATATAGCTTTAATAGCTTGGCCTCCTTTTCATCAAAAAACATTTTCTGCTTTTTATATTGTGAAAAAGCTGCCCTGCAAATCAATATAATTATGCATACCAATATGAATACATAAAACGCAAATGCATAATACTCTATACCCAAAACAGCCTCCATTCCTCCGCCTCCAGACGGTATTGCCTATATCCGCAACGGTAATAATCAGTTAAAATCTTCATTTCCCAAGGCTTTATGTTTTATCAGGCCTCGAGGTAATGAATTCCCTCTAATCATCTTTTGAGTGATCAGATTTTATATTTTCACATCTATTTTGTGCTTTTTATTTGGATCGGGCGCTACCTTAAGCTCATCCAAAGGGTCCCCATCGTTTTTTTTCTTTTCTTTTTTTCTTCGCCTGTAATATCCAGCATTGTTTTCGCTCTTGTCTTTGTCAGGATGCAGGCGCAGGTTCTCAGTCACATTGGTCTTGGAGACCATTTGTTTCTTTTGCCTTTCAAATTCGGCAGCCTGTATATTCATATATTCCTGTGTTAGCTCGTTCTTTTTAAGCTGATTACTTGATTCTTTTGCCAATTCCGCTGTGCGTGTTACCATGAGCTGTGCATCAATACCTTTGATGGACATTCTTATTCCTCCTCCATAAAGCAAATCACCCAGGCAGAAAGCTGCCAATAACAATTTTTAATCGCAATATGTCAGGGTTAGTCTTCTTAGAAACGGGAATATAATGGTCTATGTTACATCTATCAGGCTCATGCGTCTTTTTTCACTTGCTCGTTATTTGGACCTGGCCTCACAGGCTGTAAATATAACTTCTCCATTGTAATATTTGAATGTGGCAAAGTTTATCGGTTCTATTATTCTATACATTGCGTTAGCGATAGTTATCCTGCATCCGGCATATGCGGTGTCAAATACATGAACCTTACCAGCAGTTGCATTGCTCATATCAAATTCCAGCTCTTCCATCTCTCGGGCATATTCTTCATAAAGCTGATTGTTTAGATATCTGTTGTTTTTTGTTGATGCCAGTATTTTATCCACATTCTCCTTAGTCATGTTTGCGGGCTTACGGCTCAGATATTGTTCAAGCTTATCCAGCTTTATGATTTCTTCCTTTAGTTTCTCTATTTCCTTTTTCAAAAAACTGTATCTTTTTCTTTTTTGCGGAACAATTCCAACCTCTATTTCAGTAATTGTATTCATAACTGATCCAATAGAGCGGGCGGTTAATTCTGATGTGACTTTTATATTGCCTCCCATGATGTTACCGCGCTTTCCTGTTACGATTATGGATCTGCCGGCTTCTATATTTGAATGGATTATTGAGTCAGCTATAACATCAAAACCGCTTATGATTGTTGCCCGCTCTATAAACTGCGCGTTAATAGAGCCGTCCGCAACCAGCTTGCCCTTATCCATACCCTGGATGCCGCGCTTTAATTCTATATTCGAGCCACTTATAATCTCAGAACCCTCTACAACACCGTATATTGTAATCGATCCGGTTGCTTTTATGGTAAGTCCGGAAATCACATTTCCCTGTATTATAACACTTCCGTCAAAATCAATGTTTCCTACGCCCATATCGCAGTCACCTTTAACAGTATACACATTCGATACCGTCAGGCAGCCGCCTACAAATTCCACCATCCCGCTCATCTTGGCATACATTGCGGTTTTATCCTCATTGAGAATCGTATTTTTTGATCTGGGCATCAACACTTCCTTGCCTATCCGCTGTTTAAGCTCATTTCCGCTGACGGTCTTTCCCGGAGTCCCCTGGGTAGCCGGGTGACGTGTCACAAGAAGCTGTCCCTCCTTTACAGGTTCAAAAAGATCAAGGGTCCTGTAATCAACACGCCCCTTTTCATCTACCTTAGGTGCGGCGCTCCTTGGGCCTATATTGAAATGGTATTCAAGATAACCGTCTTTCCCATCCTCAGGCATAATGGCTCTTGCGATCAGATATTTTTTTCCATACTGTTTTTCAGCAATAGCCTCTTGAAGTGCCTCTTCATCAACTCCATAGAGTATTCCGCTTTTTTTGATTTTTTCCTTAACTTCCTCGAGACTTATTGATGGGCCGCCCTCATCCGGTGGCAAGAACCTGATATAGCCCTCCATATCTGATTGCTCCGTAAAAGCGACTATATCCTCACCCAGCAATATCTCCCCTTGCGGCGGTCCTATTTTTGCCTGACCCTCACCTGCTTCAAGGATTTTCAACATATCGGTAGTATTAAGCAGTCTTATGTTTTTTCTCTGAACATAAGAGGAAATCTCATCGCGATTAGGCTTTATACCACTTCCTCTGCTGGGATATATCTCAAGATATACGCCGTCTGGCTCATAATACAGCTTGAAAGAACTGTTGATATTTTCAAGGGCAGCCATGCTGGTCCCTTCCATATCATAAACCAGCACAAGCCATGGGAGCACTTCATTGCCCTGACGCTTAACAATAGTGAAGAGGTTTTCTTTTTTAGTATTGAAAAACCTACAGGCTTTCTCAATCGCTTCTTCCTCGCTTGATGCGGTAAAGAATTTAACTTTCATTATGTCCCCCCCTGCCGATACTGTTCTGTTGAATAAATATCGGGTAATTCCATATAAATTAATCCTGTTATTTATATTATTTTCTGAAGTTTTGCACGCAACTTGGCAAGAACCTTTGAGTGTATTTGCGAAACCCGGGACTCAGAGACCTCCAATATTTCGGCAATATCCTTCAAAAGAAGACCTTCGTAATAATAGAGAGTTATTACCAGCCTTTCCTTTTCCGGAAGACTTTCTATCATATCCGCCAGTATTTTCTTCATTTCCTTGTTAAGAAGAGTATTTTCGGGTGTACTTTCTTCGGGAGATGAAATCTCGTTTATCGCATTTGAGGAGCTCAGTGCATCTTCAAAGTTAACAAGGTTAAACATATGGGTCTGGGAAAGAATTTTACGAACCTGAGAGACAGGCATACTGAGAGCTTCTGCCACATTCTCCTCTGTTGGTGGCTTATGATTTCTGGCCTCCAATGCTTCATATGTTTTCATTACTGCGTTTATCTTTTTCCGCAGACTGGGCGGCGCCCAGTCCTGAGATCTCATATAATCCAGTATTTCTCCGCAAATGCGAGACCCGGCATAGGTCTCAAACTTCACTCCGTGGTCGAGATTGAACTTTTCAACAGCATCGATCAAACCAATTACGCCACAATTAACCAAATCATCCTGTTCATTATAGCTGTTATACTTAGGCATCATACGCCTAACAGTCCACTTTACAAGATATATGTAATGGAGAAGCAGCTCGTTTTTTGCCTTTAAATCACCGGTTTCCTTATAGTACCGCCAAAGCTTGTCTATATCATTCCTGGGAATATCCGTAGTTTTTGCAGCCGTTTCCATTATTCATCCCCCACCACTCACTTTTGTATGTCTTAGCTTCAATCGCCTTCGACCAGTCTTTTCTGTCTCAATCTTTTCTGTTCCTGTGACATAATAAACCTGTATAAATGGCTATATGTATCGTTTGACAGGTATAAGAACCTGAGCCCCACAATAAACCCCTTCTCAAAAGGTTCTGCTTCCGTTACCTGCCTTACTTCACCTATCAGTTCAATGGGTCCGGAATTCCCTTCCGGCCAATTAAGGTATATTTGCAAATTAACCCTGTCTCCCAATGAGTACTGATGTCTTGATGCTATCGCTATGCCTGTTGCGCTCAGGTTTATAGAAGACACCTGTTCGGTTTTATCTGAACCAGAAACATCCTCTGTAATGGATTCGTTTTCTGTTTCTTCTATATTTGTAACCAAAACCTTGAGATCTATTGGAAGTCTGAATGAATCTCTGCGCTGCTGTCTCTGAGGATCAGATAAAGGCTTTAACTCCATAAGCCTTATATGCCCGTCTTTGACATAGCCGTTCATTTTAACATTAACCCTGTATCGGCCGTTTGTCCGGTAAAAGTAAAGCTGAAACCCCTGTCCCTCTTTAATGTTAACTGGCACTCCCTGATAGGTCGGTATTGAAACCAGCAAATTGCCGCTTTGAGTAATGTCCTCCAGCTTGCTGAGGTAAACTGGCCCGGTCCCTAAATATAAATCCACCTTGTCGCCTATACTGAGCAGATTTTTATTCTTGCTTGCCAAAACTCAACCTCCTTCCTAATGGCCGAACATCCGTGAAAGCAATCTGGATAATCTGCCGGATGAAAGAGGCATAGCCGGCAGGTCAATCAGTGTCCGGGCAATAGCCATTAATTCACGTGCGGCCACTCCTTGCGGATGGCTTATTAATATGGGAAGCTGACGTTTTATGGATTTGGGCAGCTCCTGATCGAACATCACATATCCCAGAGCTTGTATATCAACTGCCAGATTTCGCTTTACTACTTCCCTGAAGCCTTCCGCAATACTCTCCGCTTCTTTTCTGTTATCACATTTATTCATAATAATGCGGATAGGGTGAGCCTGCTCACGAAGCACTACGGTTTTTATCAGCGCGTACGAATCAAGTACGGATGTGGGCTCAGGTGTTGCTACAATAATGGTTTCATTTGAGGACAGTAACAGCTGAACGATATTCTCATTTATACCGGCTCCCGTATCAATAATTATAATATCCGTGGGCTCCCGGAGAACCATAATACCCTTCATAATCTCTTTTATCTGGCTCTCACTCATTCGCAAGAGCTCTGAGACTCCGGAGCCTCCCGATATAAACCTTACTCCTCCGTGACCTGTCTGGATTATCTCATAAAGCTTTTTTTCTCCTCTAATTACATGGCTGATGTTATATTTTGAATGAATGCCGAGCATCACATCCACATTCGCAAGCCCAAAATCGGCATCGATTACAAGTACTCTCATACCCAGATTGCTCAGAGCAATGGCCAAATTAACAGATATGCTTGATTTGCCTACTCCACCCTTGCCGCTGGAAACAGAGATAATTTTCATATTGCTCTTGCTCTTTCCGACCAGCTCTCTGAGGTTATGTGCTTGATCCCTGATAGGTTGGTTAATCATTATAGTGGCCTCAACAGTTGTCTCGTTATGGATAGCGTATCAATTAGCTCAATATCGTCAGGAACATTTTGGCCTGTCGTCACATAAGCTATTGACTTTTTTGTGTAATTACAGAGGTTTAAGATCATCCCCCTGTATCTTGTCTCGTCCAATTTTGTAATAATCAGCTTGTAGTCTTTAATATAGCTGTATGTATCGATTATTTCCTTTAAGGCGGGGAAACCTGTGGATGCGGACAAACATAAAAGGATTTCATCCGGACATGCGTTTTTAATAAGGCTTTCAATATCTTCCTTATGCTGAATATCGCCGGGGGATTTACCTGCTGTATCTATGAATATGATATCCCTGTCGCCCATTTCTTCAAGGCTTTTTCCAATCTCCGTCGGCTGATAAACTATGCCCAACGGAACATCCAGGATATCGGAATAGGTCTTAAGCTGCTCATGGGCGGCAATCCTGTATGTATCCGTATTTAGTATACCAACTTTTTTCTTCTGTTTTAAAGTGAAATTTGCCGCAAGCTTTACAATTGTTGTTGTTTTTCCAACTCCAGTAGGCCCCACGGCCAGCACTATTTTACGATTGTATCTTTTAGTCAGAATCGGAGCCGGTGAGCCCAACTCTTCCAAAATCAGGTGCTCCATGATATCCACTGCCGAATCACTTTGCTGCCTTTTGGTTATTTGCTCCGCTTCCTTTGCAAGTATATGGGCAAGCTCCTGTCTCACCTGATTGTTAATCATATTTATGAGAAACTCTTCAATATCATCAGGATAATCATAGGTTATATCACGCTTTATATGCGAAAAATTGTTAATAAAGCCGGTCAGCATTTTATCCAGCGTATCTATTTTTTTGTCCAGGTTTGTAAGCTGCTCCTTGTTTATTTCAACAGCTTTTCTTATCCTGTCATCGTTTCTTTCTCCAACCGAAGGTTTGTAACCATATGAAGTGAAAGCATTTCCGCTACCGGTGCTGTCTCCCGAACCATATGTGCCGTATATTTTTTTTGCAATCGGAGTTTTAGCAGGATCATAAGCCACCATTATTTCCTGAAGGGGTTTCTGGAATATGTAGCGAAGTCCTTTCCTGCGCACCTTTCGGCTGTTCAGTATAACCGCGTCGGAGCCCAGCTCTTTAATCACCGTATCCATCGCTTCCTGCATATTTTTTGCGCGATACCTTTTTACAAGCATTTAGAGCTTCACAACTCCTTCCGAGAATACTTCCACATTAGCTTCTATTTCATTAAAAGATAAAACATTTAAATCCTGGGATACCTGCTCGGCTATTTTCCGAAACTGTCTTCTTACCAGGGGTGAGGTCAGTATAACAGGTATCTTTCCGGCGCCTTTCACCTTCTCAACCAGATTCCGAAGTCTTGTAAATATGGTGTTGAGCTGCGCCGGCTCAAGGGAAAGGTATGAACCATGCTCCGACTGGCGGGTGTTTTCTATAATAAGCTGCTCCAATGAAGGATCCAGGGTGATAACATGAGCCACATCGTCAGGTATAAAGCGCTTGGAAATTGCTCTTTTCAGGTTCTGCCTGACGTATTCGGTCAGAAGCTCCGTATCCTTTGTTATATTCCCATAGTCGGCCAGGCATTCTAATATTGTGGCCATATCTCTAATTGGAACATCTTCTCTGAGCAGATTTGCCAATACCTTTTGCAACTCACCCAGTGTGAACATTTTTGGTATAACTTCCTCCACAAGGGCGGGTTGGGTCTTCTCCAGATTATCTACCAGTGTTTGAACCTGTTGACGGTTGAGCAGCTCATGGGCATGCCTCTTAATTATGTGTGTCAGATGAGTGGCTATGACCGAGGGCGGGTCAATTGCAGAATAGCCGCAAAGCTCGGCTTTCTCCCGGTCCTTCTTTGCTATCCATAAAGCAGGCTGTCCAAAAGTGGGATCCACAGTCGGAATGCCGTCTATCTCCTCAATAACCTCGCCTGTGCTCAAAGCGAGAAGGTGATCCGCCATAACCTCTCCCTGGGCAACTTCAACACCCTTTATCTTTATGGCATATGTGTTCATGCTCCGCTGAATATTGTCATATACCCTGATAACGGGAACTATAACTCCCAGATCCAGCGCACACATGCGCCTTATCATGACAATCCTGTCAAAAAGATCTCCACCCTGTGATACATCCACCATAGGCAGGAGTCCGTATCCAAGCTCCAGCTCAATCGGATTAATCTGTATAAGTGTCGTAACGCTTTCGGGTTTCCTCTTTTCCTGAGCTGCCGCCTCGTCCTGATCCACGACTTCGGCTTCAGTGGCGCTCTTTTGGGTTTTATATGAATTGTATCCTATTATCATCAGGCAGGCAGCCAGTCCCCACATTGGCAGCGTTGGAAGCCCAGGAACCAGACTCATTGCAAAAATCAGGCCACCGCATACCATCAGTACAAAGGGATTTCCAAAAAGCTGGCCGAATACCTCTGAACCAAAGGTGGTGTTTCTGCCCGATCTTGTAACAATAATGCCTGCAGCTGTAGAGACCAGGAGCGCCGGTATCTGGCTGACAAGACCGTCACCTATGGTTGCCAGTGTGAAGATTCTGACTATCTCCGACATCTGCTTGTCTTTCATTGTGACAAGACCGATTATAAGACCGCCCACAATATTGATAATCGTTATCAATAGGCCAGCTATTGCTTCACCCTTGATAAACTTGCTGGCACCATCCATGGCTCCATGAAAATCAGCCTCATGCTGAATAGCTTCTCTCCGGACCCTTGCCTCGGCCTCGTCTATTAACCCGGTATTCAGATCTGCGTCAATAGCCATCTGCTTTCCTGGCATGGCATCCAAAGTAAATCTGGCTGCAACTTCGGCAACTCTCTCTGCGCCCTTGGTAATAACAATAAACTGTATTACCAGTATAATCAGGAAAATTACAATACCGACTACAGGATCTCCCCTGATTACGAAATTGCCGAAAGTTCTTATAACATTTCCGGCATCCCCTTGATTACCGAGAATAAGCCTTGTGGTTGATACATTCAATACCAGCCTGAAGAGCGTTACTATCAATAGAAAGGTGGGAAAAATTGAAAACTCAAGGGGATCCTTCGTATATAGAGCCATCAGGAGTATTATTATTGACAGGCTTATATTTATGATGAGAAGAATATCCATCATAAATGTGGGCATCGGTATGATCATTAAAAGTACTATGGCCAGTAATGCTATTGCAAATGATACATCCGATAATTTCATCTGCTGCCTTCTCTCCTAAGGTTTTTTCTTCTGTAGACATAGACCAGTATATCCGCTACAGCCTGGTAAAACTCAACCGGTATCTCGTCATCTATCTCACAAAGATTATACAGTGCCTGGGCCAGGGGCTTGTTTTCGACTATTTCAATTTTGTTCTCTCGCGCCACTTCTTTTATTTTCCGGGCAAGATAGTCCAGACCCTTGGCTATTACTATCGGAGCGTTGTCAACTCCCTCTTCATACTTGAGTGCTATTGCATAGTGCGTAGGGTTTGTTATTACCACATCAGCCGACGGTACTCTTTCCATCATACGCATCGCACTCATCTGTCTTTGCTTCTGTCTGATCCTGCTTTTTATCTGCGGATCCCCTTCCAGAAGCTTGTATTCATCCTTGACTTCCTGCTTTGTCATCATCAGCTCTTTTTCATACTTCCACCATTGATACAGATAGTCAAATGCGGCTATAATGCCCAGCACTATACTCATCTTCAGTGCAATGGACAGGGCAATATCCATAATCTCCAGGAAAGCTCCATATACATCCATTCCCAGGAAATGTGTAAACTTTGTTATGAGTTTTGTGTACTCAGTATACAATACATACCCCAGGAGGGAGATTTTAAGCAGCGATTTCAGGAGCTCTACCAGGGTTCTCAGCGAAAATATTCTTTTAAACCCTTTTATGGGACTTATTCTCTCAAGCTTTGGCTGAAGGGTTTTAGTGGTGAAAAGAAAACCTGTCTGTCCAATGTTTGATATAAGTCCTGCCAGCATGGCAATTCCCAATATGGGCAAAAGAATTGTTGCCATACTGAGCACGGCTTTTCTAAAAAGCTCCACAACCATCCTGATAGAAATCTCATGATTTGTTGCATCCATTGCAGAGGGTCCCAGGAAATCGGTAAATATGCCCGTCAGCTGGTTTGTGTACCTGGGCCATATTATAAGCATCAGCCCCAGCATCACAATGGCACCAAAAGCCGTGTTAACCTCTGTGCTTTTTAAAACCTGTCCCTGTTCGCGAGCATCTTTTCTCTTTTTTGCTGTCGCTTTTTCAGTCTTGTTGTCCGTGTGACTACTCACGCTGAAGCCACAAATGTACTAAACATTTTTTCTATCCCCATAAATAATTCTTCAAATATCCCGCCAGTGAAGTTGATATAAACAGGAATTATGAAAAACATTACTATCAATCCAACAAGCAATTTCGCCGGTATGCCGATTACAAACATATTAATCTGCGGAACTGTTCTTATAAGGGCCCCAAATCCTATTTCTATGATAAGTGCCGAGGCTATTACCGGAAGAGCCACCATAACTCCCAGAAGAAATGACATCGAAAATATCTCCAAGGCAACCATGCCTATATTGGGTGAGAATACGAGATTGCCAACTGGAAGTTTGTCGGCTGCAATATATACTATCTGCACGAGTCTGTAATGACCGTTAACCGCAAAAAACACAATCAGCATAATTAGATTTAGCAAATTCCCCATCATCGGTATCTGCGTATTGTTTTGGGGATCATAGACATTCACAATACCGAAGCCTATCTGCATGTCAATAAGCTGACCGGCTACGAAATTTAACGCGAAAAATATATTGGTCACGAAAGCGAGTGCTATACCTATCAGTAGCTCGGATATACATATCAGTGCAAATTCAAGCAGAGAATTGTATTCAAGCTGAGCAGATGGAGGGAGTAATACAAACAATAAGTATCCCAGAGCAGCTGAGAGCCCGATTTTGACTTTTGTCGGTACCTGCGTTCTTCCAAAAACCGGAGAGGTAAATACGAGCCCACCCACCCTGAAAAGAACAAGCACAAAGTAATCGGTATTTGAAAATATCAGACTTACTGCTTCGCTCATGATATATATGTATTTACAGATTCAAAAAGCCTGTATGTAAAACCACTAATCGTATTTATTATAAAGCTTGCCGATATAAGAAAGGTCAGCAAAACCGCAACAATTTTCGGAACGTAAGCCAGGGTTTGTTCGTGAATCTGAGTGGTTGCCTGAAATATCGATACTATAAGGCCAACGACAATTGCGGCTATCAGTACAGGGGCAACCGAGATAATGGTTGTGTATACCGCTTCCTGAAGAATCGATATTATTTCAGTCTGGGACATTGCAATGCCTCCCAAATATATACTTTAAAAGGAACTTCCCATAATATAAAAATGCCGGCGCTGTGCCGCTATCCGAAGCTTTGCACAAGAGTGCCAATTACAAGTTGCCAGCCATCCACGATAATAAACAGCAGGACCTTAAAGGGCAGTGAAATCATGGCCGGCGGCAGCATCATCATACCCATAGCCATAAGCGTGCTTGCCACAACCATATCAATTATTATAAAAGGTATGTATATGAAAAAGCCAATCATAAAGGCTCTTTTTATTTCACTTAGTAAAAACGCAGGTATAAGGATACGATTCGGAGATTCTTCCGGGGCTTCCAGCTCCTCACCGGACATATTAACGAAAAACGCAAGCTCTGACTTGCCGGTCTGCCTGAGCATGAACATTCTTGTGGGCTCCATAGCCCGTTCAAAAAACTCATCCTGAGTTATCTCTTCCCTGGTGTATGGCTTATATGCATTTTCGTATACATCGGAAAACACAGGTCCCATTACAAACATGGTAAGAAAGAGAGCTAACCCGATTATTACCTGATTAGGTGGTGTCTGCTGCATTCCCAGAGCGTTTCTAATAAAAGCCAGCACAATAACAATTCGGGTAAACCCTGTCAGCATCACGATAATCGAGGGAAGAAGAGTTAAAACGGTCAGCAATATGATAATATCGACCGTTTCGGTATTATCTCCAAAAATCGTTTTTGTTAGCTCCTCAATGGTCCCGGCCGCACTCGCCGTCATTCCGGTAAAAAGCGCCACGCACACAACTATCATTACAATGAGGAGAATTTTCTTCCTTTTGATCATAGATAATTCTCCTCATTATTCTCTTGATCCGACATATTGGTACTCGACAATCTGCTTTGTATTCTTTTATATACAAGCTCCAAATTGTCAACCTCCCCGGAAGCCTGACGTGACTGCTCGGCCTGTTTTCGCTGCGACTGTTTATATCCCTCATGCTTATCTTTGTTACCCTTAATCGAGGAATAAGCATTCCACAGACTTTTTTGAAGCATTCCTTGCGGTTCATACCGGGAAGGAGCAGAGTCACTTTTTCCCGAAACCGATGCCGTCTCCAATTCTGCGATATCAAACTTTTCCAGAAGTGTCGCACTCTGTCCGGTAATAACTACAAAGTATACCTTATCCTTTATTCCGATAAGGTATATGCTTTTATCCTTTGATAAAGAAAACCTATCAATCAGTTTGATCATCCGACCGGAGCGGCCTGATCTCATCTTGCCGGTCTTGGTGGCCAGAAAATATGTAGAATAATAAGCACCGGCTATTACCAGCACTGATGCCAGTATAAAAACAGCGATCCGGCCGTTCATTTTTATCTCCTTTGTTTTGTTGTCTATTTGCTTATAGGAACCCCATAATGACAGCTATACCTGCATATTCATTATTTCCTTATAAGCGTCCAATACTTTGTTTCGAAGCTGTATAGCCAGATTTAGGGTTATTTCAGCCTTTTGGGCATCCAACATCAGCTTTGATAGGTCTTCTGCCTGTCCTGATAACAGTTCAAGGGTCGAGGCTTTATCGGCTGCATCCATTTCCGATGCAGTGTCCATAGCGTTGTTCAGAAAATCTGAAAAACTCTCAAATACTGTCTCCCTCGGCTTAGAAGCTGCGGCCGATTCTGACAACTGATCAAGGAAGCTGGCGGAAACAGGATTTATATTCATTTTAGTCATCCCCTTGTAATTACTTCAGTCTGCTCTTTGTTTTATGTGTTACTTGCCTATTTCAAGCGTCTTTAAGGCCATATCCTTGAATGTGTTGAGAGCTGTAATATTAGCCTCATATGCGCGGTATGCCGACATCATGTCGACCATTTCCTGAACTACTTCCACATTAGGCAATTCCACATAGCCCTCCTCATTGGCATCCGGGTGCGATGGATCGTAATCCAATTTAAACGGAGAATCATCCTCTCCTATCGCTGTAACCCGAACTCCTCCGCCTACTCTCCGGGCTTTGTTCATGTAGGAGGCAAATGAACGGTTGTCAGGCTCTATTTGCTGGAATACCACATACCTTCTTCTGTAAGGCTGCCCATTGGCGGTTCTGGTGGTGTTCACATTCGCCATGTTTTGGGCAATCACATCCATGCGAAGCCTCAGGGCCGTCAGAGCCGAGCCATTAATACTCATAGAATCTAAAAATGACATATCCACCATCCTTTTCTTCGCATACATCATATCAGCGCAAACTATCTGCTTCCTTCGCTTATAGCCATCCTTATTCTCGACAATTCGCTGTTGAGCTTATATAGCAGAGCGTTGTGCTGGATGCTGTTTTGTGCAAGCTTAACATTTTCTGATTCCACATCAACATTATTGCCATCCATTCGCATGGACGTTTTTTTGTTTTCAACTATTTTGGGTTCCAGGGTATTTAAGCTGCCTCTTCCTACTTGAATATGCTTATCCCTTGTCCTTTTTCCTGTGAAACCACTGCCTTCCAGCGCGCTTTTGAACAGCGTTTCAAACTTTACATCGGATGATTTGAACCCTGGTGTCTCAGAATTGGCCAAATTATTGCGAATAACCGTATTTCTAAGCCAGGCTGCCTCCATACCTTTTTGCAAAAGATCCGTCGATGCAAAAAGCCTTTCCCACATAACGCGCATCACCTCCCGGCAATTTTTCAGGTTCCATCCTGTTTTTTCTTAATTAATAAAATACTTCAAATTTCGGGTCTTGAAAACCTATATTTCGGCAATATTCATCAATTTCACTCTTATTAGCCGTATATTCAACAAAATTATACCATGGTAGGGTAATAAAGTCTACACTTTTTATATGTAAGTAAAATATTGTAAACTTAATGTTAAATGTTCAAATATGAACACTGTGTTAAATTTGTACTTGTTTTTATTTTACAAAAAAGGAGCAGAACGAACTCTGCTCCTTTTTCCATAATTCAACAAACTAAAATGCTTTAATTCAGCGATATTATTAATCAAGTGCTTCCATGATAGCGGGAATAACCTTGAACAGATCTCCCACGATGCCATAGTCAGCTACCTCAAATATGGGTGCACTCTCATTTTTGTTTATTGCTACAATATATCCTGAGTTTTGCATTCCGGCAAGATGCTGGATAGCACCGGAAATACCACAAGCTATATACAGCTTCGGCTTTACCGTTGTTCCTGTCTGGCCGACCTGATAGCTGTGGTCTATCCATCCCGCATCTACGCAGGCACGGCTGGAAGCAATTGTTCCACCCAGCTTGTCCGCCAGCTTTTTAAGCACCTCAAAGCCTTCTGGTCCGCCGACTCCGCGTCCGCCAGCCACAATTATATCGGCATCGGTAAGAGATACAATCTCGCCCACACTCTTAACAACCTCAAGTACGTTCTGGCGTATTTCATCTTCCTTGAACTTTACTTTCAGGTTTATAAGCTCACCGCGGCGTCCGGGCTGGCGCTCAGCCTTTTCCATTACCCCGGGCCTTACCGTAGACATCTGGGGACGATGGCCGGGACATACAATCGTGGCCATCAAGTTCCCACCAAAGGCCGGACGGGTCTGCATAAGCTTTTTATCCTCCGGATCTATATCCAGCTTTGTACAGTCGGCCGTGAGGCCGGTGCCGCACTTTACCGCTATACTGGGTCCAAGGTCACGTCCTATATGGGTTGCTCCCATGAGCACAATTTCCGGCTTGTATTTGAGAATTGCCTGATATATGACCTTTGTATATCCGTCCGAGGTATAGGTCGCCAGTTCAGGTGAATTGGCATAATAAACTTTGTCAGCCCCATATTCGAACAGCTCGTCCACAAGGTTGTCCACCTTGTCACCACAGAGAATTGCACTCAACTCACATCCGATTTGTTCGGCCAGCTTTTTTCCTTCACCAAGAAGCTCTATGGAAACATTCATCAACTCTCCGCGTCTCTGCTCTGCAAAAACCCAAACTCCGCGATAGAGACTTATATCCACATTGCTCATGGATGTTGCGGTCTTTTCAATAGCATCAAACGGACACACATCCACACAAACTCCGCAATTTGTACAGTTTGGGCCAATCACGGCAATTTTGTTTTCCAGTGTTATTGCTTCAAAGGGACATTCTTTGACACATAAATTACAACCCTTACACTTTTCCGCCTTGACAGTTACAGCCATTTCTCTTCACATCCTTCCCCTATCAAATTACATGCTTTTCTCTGAGCTTATTGACAAGAGCCGTCGCCATTTCCGTGACGGTACCACTGAGCATCTCGCCCTTGCCCTTTGGTTCTGGAGTGAAGCTTCGCATCACCTGGGTCGGGGACGCTTGTAGTCCGCATTCGCTGGGGTCCAGGCAAACGTCGTTTTCATTCCAAACCGTTATATAGTTTCCTTCGTAAGCATCAAGAATTCTGCCAATGTTCATGTATCTGGGCTCATTGAGTTCTTTTACGGCAGTCAATAAGCAGGGAAGAGGAACTTCAATTACTTCATAACCGTCCTCCAGCTGACGCTCAACAACTATCGATTTATCCTTCAGCTCACGAATTTTCCTCACATATGTAACAAAAGGAATTTCAAGTCTCTGAGCGACCTGCGGACCCACCTGAGCCGTGTCGCCGTCTATAGCCTGACGTCCCGCAAAAATCAGATCATAGTCGCCTATCTTCTTTATTCCCTCGGCAATGGTCGTCGAGGTTGCACAGGTATCGGCTCCTCCGAAGGCACGGCTGGAAAGCAGATATGCGTGATCGGCACCCATGGCGATACACTCCTTGAGCATATATTCTGCCTGGGGAGGACCCATTGATATTACGTTTACTGTTGTTCCCGGCTTTTCATCCTTGATTGCAAGGGCTGCTTCCAAAGCGTTTGCGTCATCGGGATTCAATATGGAAGGTACACCTTCGCGAATCAGGGTCCCCTTTACCGGATCTATCTTGACTTCAGTGGTATCCGGAACCTGTTTTGCACATACAATTATTTTCATATTCTTCTCTTTCTCTCCTCTCCTGCTTACTTCAGCAAATTGTTAGCTATGATCATCTGCTGAATCTGAGAAGTTCCTTCAAAGATGGAATTTATACGGGCATCACGATAAAGGCGCTCAATTCTGTAATCCTTTATATAGCCGTAGCCGCCGTGGATCTGAAGAGCTTTATATGCAACCCTGTTGCACATTTCGGAGGCATAGTACTTAGCCATAGAGCAGTACATACTTGCCTTTCTGTCTCCTTTGTCCTTCATAACGGCTCCATTGTAAAGGAGCTCTCTTGCCGCCTGCAGCTCGGTGGCCATATCGGCTATCATAAAGCTGATGGCTTGGAAATCCGCTAATCTTCTGCCGAACTGCTTGCGTTCCTTAGCATACTTTATCGCCTCATCAAGGCAGGCTTGTCCAACTCCCACAGACTGAGCGGCAACACCAAGGCGCCCATAGTCAAGGGTCTTCATGGCATTGGTAAAGCCTTTGTTTTCCTCTCCGAGCAGGTTGTCCTTATGTACCCGAACATCCTCAAAAATAATGTCGCTGGTAGGACACCCTATGATTCCCATCTTATCCTCATTCTTTCCGAAGGATATTCCAGGCAGATCCATATCTACGATAAATGTTGATATCCCGCGGGATCCCTTTGTCACATCGGTCTTTGCGAATACTATCGCAAAATCCGAGATAGGTGCGGCCGTAATAAAGGTCTTGCGTCCGTTGAGCACATAGTAGTCCCCGTCACGAACCGCGGTAGTAGCTACGGCGCCTGCGTCGGACCCTGCGCCGGGCTCCGTGAGAGCAAAGCACGGGTATTTTTCACCTCTTGCAACAGGAGCCAGATATTTTTCCAGCTGTTCCTGGGTACCGGCCAACAGAAGAGGGCCGCTTCCAAGGGAGTTTGCTCCACTGACATAAATCGATGTGACCATGCTGACTCTGGCAATCTCTTCGATGACTATTACATATGCCAGTGTATCTGCTCCCTGACCATCCAACTCCTTGGGAACCTTGATGCCGAACAGGCCGTTTTTCCTAATCTTCTCAAGGAGTTCCTCAGGGAATTCACCTGTCTGATCAATTTGATCCTGCATCTCAGAGGGAATCTCTTTTTCAGCAAACTCTCTGGCAAGTTTTCTGATTAATTCATACTTTTCCGAGAAAATCATAATTGTGTTTTTGTCTCCTTTCCGATTTTCTGCCGTCATAGGGCCGGCAGAACGAGCCCTATGGTTTTTTGTTGATTACTATCTTGCCGGCTTCAAGAAGCTCATCAATTTCACTGCGGGAATAACCCAACTCCATCAGAACATCATCTGTATGTTCTCCGAGATAAGGGGCTTTATTCAGCTCTGGTAAACCAGCTTCCTCAAAGTGAACAGGATTTCTCACGAGAATACGCTTTCCGGTAACAAACTCATCTTCGGCAAAGCAGTCGTCTGCCCATGCCTGCTCATCCTCCAGCACTTCCTTCCATACCTGCGCTATGGCATGAGGAATATCGGCTTTTGTCAGGCGTTCGCAAATATCCTTTGCGTCCAGCTCTTTAAATCGCTCACATATGGCATCATACAGCAGCGGGCGGTTATCCCCGTCCAAAAGATGCTCCATTGTGTCAAATCTGGGATCGGAAAGCCAGCATTCCATATCCAAAGCTTTTGCGAAATCTGGGAATTGGAGATCGTATACGGGCATACACATCTGGATAAAACGCCCGTCCCTTGTCTCATAACAGCAGTTTAACGGATTTGGGCTTTCTCTTTTAGAAATCGGATAGGACAGCATATCATACTGCGCGGTCTGTATCATCGTGCCCTGCATAAAGATGGCTGTTCCCAGCAGACTGACAGATATTTTTTCTCCCTTTCCGGTTCTTTGCGCCTGATATAGAGCCGCACAAATACCTGCGGCAAGACACATACCAACCTGGTGGTCTCCTATGCTGGGTACAAGGTTCATGGGTTCTGTTCCCTTTTCATAGAGACTGCCCAGCATACCGGAGCGGGCCCAGAAGGCGGTGTAGTCATATCCGGGAAGATCCTTGTCAGGTCCCTTTTCTCCATATCCTGTTATGGAGCCATAAATCAGTTTCGGGAACTTTTTCTTCAGGGTCTCATAATCAAGCCCCATCCTCTCAAGAGCCTTCGGTCGCCAATTGGTTATAAAAACATCCGCTTCGGAAACTAGCTTCATGAACGCTTCAAAGCATTTTGGGTCTTTAAGGTTCATTGCGATAGCTCTTTTATTGCCGTTCTCAAGTTCAAAAGTGACATTCTCAGCCATTCCCAGCTCAGGTCTTCCCTCGGCCATAGGTGCATGTCGCGTCCCGTCACCGCTCAGGCTTTCTACTTTTATAACGTCCGCGCCCTGGTCGGCAAGAAATCTCGCACATGCAGGGGCTGCTATGAAAGTTGCCAGCTCTACAACTTTGACTCCGTCTAAAGCTCTGCCTTTGTTCATTCTTTTGCTCCTTTCATTAATTCAAAAAACATTCAACGAATCTAAAACGCATTATGGGCATGGTTTATACGTTCCTGGTCCGGTTTTTTCGACAGACAATTGAATACACACAATACAGAGATATTATCACAGCCTGCCCATATGTTCAATGTATATTTCTAACGGTATTTCGATATGTTTCCCAATATAATTCCGGCACTATACCGAACCTGTTCAGTTTTATGTCCTGCAAAACCATGTGCTTGGTCGTCACATGGTTTTGCTATACAAATCTTTTATACCTTCTCCCAGATTGTAGCCACACCCATGCCCCCGCCTATGCACAGTGTCGCAAGACCGAATTTTACATTGTCGCGCTTTTCCATTTCGTGAACAAGGGTTACGATAATGCGGGCTCCGGAAGCTCCCACAGGATGTCCCAGGGCAATCGCTCCGCCGTTTACATTGACCTTTTCCATGTCAAATCCCAAATCACGGGCAACGGCTATGCTCTGGGCGGCAAAAGCCTCATTGGCCTCTATAAGGTCCATGTCCTCTATTTTCATATTGCATTTATTAAGGGCATCGCGGGTGGCGGCAACGGGACCTACACCCATTATCTTCGGATCCACGCCTCCTTGGCCCCACGATACCAGCTTTGCAATCGGTTTTAATCCATATTTTTTAACAGCGTCTTCGGAAGCAAGAATTATTGCCGCAGCACCGTCATTAATTCCGGAAGCGTTGCCCGCCGTGACTCTTCCGCCATCGGGCTTGAAGGCTGGTCTGAGACCTTTTAGAGCCTCTGCACTGGTGTTACGCGGGTGCTCATCAACCTCAAAGTTGACTATCTGTTTTTTAACCTTTACGGGAACGGGAATAATCTCATCTTTAAAACGTCCTGAGGCAATAGCGGCAGCTGCTTTTTCCTGGGATTTCAGGGCAAACGCGTCCTGTTCTTCCCTTGTAATCTCCCATTTGTCACAGATATTTTCGGCCGTTATTCCCATGTGGTAATTGTTAAACACATCCCACAGGCCGTCGTTTACCATGGTATCAACCATTGTCGTATTACCCATACGGGCACCGAAACGGGCAGTGTTTACCGCATAGGGAGCAGCCGACATGTTTTCCGTTCCGCCGGCAAGAACAACCTCCGCGTCCCCCGCCCTTATAGCCCGGGCAGCTTCGATAACGCTCTTCATGCCGGAGCCGCAAACCATGCCAACCGTATAAGCGGGAACTTCAACCGGAATTCCTGCTTTTACAGCTACCTGCCGGGCAACGTTTTGCCCAAGTCCCGCCGTCAGTATACATCCGAACATGACCTCGTCAATGTTTTCGGGCTTCAGCCCAGCCCGTTCAATCGCAGCTTTTGCTACAATAGCTCCCAGCTCCGGCGCCGGCGTATCCTTCAGGGAACCTCCAAAAGTGCCAATGGCAGTCCTGCACGAGCTTACTAAATAAATGTCCTTCATAGCTAACCTCCGAAATTATTATTATCTTAAAAAACTCCGTAACGCTTGTCTGATGACAGACATCACAGTAACAGACACCAGGCCCGGGGAAGGTGCACCCGGCATTATGTAAACTTTAAAACGCGTTCAGTTTTCAATAACAAAAGTATATACCCATCTTTAATAAAAATCAACACATTGGGCAATTCTTTTGATTTTTTTATAAGTACAAATCTTTCCGGTGTATGGTGTATAATATTATCAAATCCGGACAACAGGAGTAGCTTGAATGAAGCTCGTTATCGTGATATACTCTGAAAACCGGATGTGTTCAAGCCCATAAGGCTTTTCACAAAAAACAACTCGTTCGGAGGCGGATATATAATGAACACAGCCGTTATTCTGGCAGGCGGAAAGAGCCGCCGTATGGGAAGGGACAAACTCAAGCTTCCCTTTCGCGGTAAAACACTGCTTGAGGCTGCCGTAGAGCGATTTTCCAGGAACTTTGATAATGTTTATGTCAGTGTAGCAGACACCAACAAATATCCTTATGTAAATGCCCGAAAAATCGAGGATATTTACAAGGGCTGCGGTCCTTTGGCTGGCCTTCATGCGACCCTGAAGCAAACCGATGACGAGGGTGTTTTTCTCGTGGCTGCAGATTTGCCCTTTTCAGACCCTATGGCTGCCAAAAAAATCATCCAGTTGGCAGGCGAACATGACGCCGCCATGCTACTCGATGAACAGGGGCGCTATGAGCCCTTATTTGCCTATTACAAAAAAAGCATTCTTCCGGCAATCGAGACGCTTTTAGAAAACGGAGAATATAGAATGATAAGAGCGCTGGAAACCTTCTCTTTAAGAAAGCTTACAAAGGAGGATCTGGGCAGCTTCTGGAATGACAATCTGCTGCTCAATATAAACCTGGTTGATGACTATAAAAAGCTGATGGAAAAACAATAGCCAACAGGTTATATCCTTTATTCCTCCGGAGAGGCTAATGCCGAAAACGTAATGGTATTACAAAACTCCTTGAACTTTGGTTTTCATAGTGATAGTATAATTGTATTATTAAGCCTCCGGCAGGAAGCTGCTTTAAATTTTAAAGAAAAGGAAATGATGATATGAGCTACAAAATCACAAGAAAAAATGAAGCCTATAAATATGAGGCAAAGGGTCATTTTGACGTCCGCACAACCAGACTTCACGATCCACAGGATGTCAACAACGGCGTCATCACTATGGGACTGAGTCATTTTCTCCCGGGCGGCGGCTGTGAATACGGCTCAAACCTTCATGAAACCATTTACTACATAATAGAGGGCCAGATGTATCTTGAGTGTGAACTGGACACTCCCGACGAGGTTAAGACCACACTCTATGCCGGGGATTCCTTCCACTGCGGCCCCGGAACGAAAAAATCCGTTGTGAACACCGGCACCACCTCATGCCAGATGCTGGTTGTACTGGTAAAATCCCAGCAATAAACAACTGACATGTTCATATTTCTAATTTGTAAATATGATTTATGAATATTCTTTATAACAGGCAGACCAGGCAGGTCTGCCTGAAGCATATTTCCTGTCTTAAAACAGCTCTTTTACAACCTCCAGAAAGAGCCGAGCAGCCGGATTTGTTATTTTTCTGTGCCAGGCAATTACATATGTACGCAGGGTATCATCTCCGGGGATGCGTGTGAAGGAAACGTTTTCGGAATAGAATACTCGGGAAAGAGCCTCCGGAATTATGGAAATACCAAGCCCTGCGCCCACAGACAAGAGCACTGCCTCCGCCCGGTCATACTGACAAGTTACATTTGGTTTATATCCGCGGGCCTCGCATACTTTCGCTATTTCATTATAGAGCGCCGGGCCGTCCGTTTCGGAGACGGCTATGAACCGCTCACCCCCCAGTTTTGAAAAGTCCAGCGGCTTGCCTGCCATGGGATGATTCTTAGGAAAAGCTACACAAAGGTGGTCGGTATTTGATATAATATAGTCAAAGGTCTCTCCGGCAGGAACCATTTCCAGCACTGCGAAATGGACGTCATATTTCGCTTCATTCATCGCAATTACCTGGCTTCGTCCGGAGGTGAAGTTTATATCCACAGTAATATCCGGATATTTTGATGAAAAGGCCGACAGACATTTTGACAAAACCGCACTGGAAGTAGTAAGCGCCGCAATCGATACATGGCCCTTCCACCCTTCCTCCATCTGTCTGATTTGAAAAGCGGCTTTCTCGGCTATTTCTATCATTTCCACTGCATAGGGAAGGAAGTTATTGCCTGCGTCCGTAAGGGTTACGCTTCGTCTGTTGCGTATAAAGAGCTTACTTCCAAGATATTTTTCAAGCTCGCCTATGCGATGGCTTATAGCAGGCTGTGTTAACCCGTTTCTTCTTGCCGCCTCAGAAAAGTTGAGAGTTTGCGCCACCGAAACAAAATACTTCAATTGATTTATATCCATAATATTCACATCACCTCCGTGGTAGCTTTTGTCAAACAGACATATTGTTATATCATTAGCTATATATGGATAGTATACATACAGGTCTTCTGATACTATTATGCAAAATAATTTCTATTACGTCAATAGAAAATTTTATTAAGGCGTTGACATGTATATAAAAATAAGTTATCATGTGATATGAAATAGTTATTATAAGTGAATGTAGAAGATATTGATTTTCCGGTGTCAATTTCATTTTAAAATCGGAAACGGGAGGTATATATAATGGGTGTAAAGTTCAAACCTGATGTCCAAAACATAGTGAGCTACAGCCTAATGGGGCCAGAGAGTGGCGGCCCTTGTCTTGTCGAATCTACAGACGGCAAAATAACAAGAATAAGACCTTACGCATATGACATGGAGTACATCAAAGAAAACTGCAATCCATGGAAGATGGAAGCCAGAGGCAAGGTGTTTGAAGCCCCCAACCGGGCCACAATTACTCCCTTTGGTCTTGGCTACAAGTACAGGGTCTATTCGCCAAACCGGGTCAAATATCCCCTCAAGCGGGTGGACTGGGATCCAAAGGGTGAACGCAACCCACAAAACAGAGGTAAATCCGGCTATGTGCGTATCTCCTGGGATGAAGCGGCACAGATAGCCGCCGATGAGCTGAAAAGGATTAAAGAAACCTATGGTCCGGAAGCCGTGCTCTGCCAGTCGGACATGCACGGCGAGGGCAAGAATATCGCCCCAAGCCACGGCTGTCCGAACCGGCTTTTGGCTTTGATGGGCGGCTATACTACCCAAATGCGGAATATGGATAGCTGGGAAGGCTGGTTTTGGGGAGCAAAGCATGTTTGGGGCTGCGAGCCTGTAGGTGAGATGATGCCCATGACGAACTTATACCCCGATATAGCTAAACATGCCGATTTGCTGCTTTTCTGGGGCTGCGACCCTGAAACGACTCCCCTGGGTGTTGTCAGCCATATGCCCAGTCGACTGTGCTATTGGTTAACCGAAATAGGTTTAAAAAGCATTTATATCTGCCCGGATCTCAATTACGGTGCTGCCGTACATGCCGACAAATGGATACCTATCCTTCCCAATACCGACGTTGCCCTGCAGCTTGCAATCGCGTATATCTGGATTACCGAGGACACCTATGATAAAGAGTATATAGATACCCACGCATATGGATTTGATAAGTTTGAGGATTATGTACTGGGCCGTGAGGATGGTATACCCAAGACACCTGAATGGGCTTCTGAGAAATGCGGTGTCCCCGAGTGGACAATCAAGGCTCTCGCCCGGGACTGGGCAAAAAAGACCGCCAGCATTTTGCACGGAAACGGTGGCCCCTACATTCGCGGCCCCTACTCCACCGAACCCGCCCGGCTCGAGGTGATGCTGCTGGGAATGCGTGGCCTCGGAAAACCCGGCGTACACCAGGCAAAAATGATAGAATGGAATATGTGGAACAAGGATTATCCCGTTCCCTATCAGGGGCAGTTTGTACCTCAGATGCCTCATATTTGCGATGCTTTGCGTACTGTGGACGGGGACGTGGGCCCGGAAATAAACTTAAGAAGGTTTTTGCTGACTCCTGAACAGGAGAAGCGCGCGCCTGAGCTCAAGGAGCTGTTCAAGCAGTTGCCGGCGCCCCTTCAATTCATTCCCCGCACCCTTATACACAAAGCCATATTGGACGGCCATGCGGAATGGTATGGACTGCAGTGCTTCAGCTCCAGCCAGATACCCGACGAGAATAATTACCGCAAGCCCACAACGGAATACCAGTTTGAAAAGATGGTATATCCCAGGCCCGGGCTATCGAGAATTCACATGATGTGGACCGATGCCCCGTGCAATGTTACATGCTGGAACAACGGGAATCTGCAAATCAAGGCAATGAGAAGTCCGGAGATTGAGTGCATAATTGCCCAGCACCCATGGCTTGAAAACGACTGCTATTTTGCAGACCTTATATTCCCCGTTGCCACAAAGCACGAAATGATAGACATAGGAAACGATTTGAGCAGCGGCGGATATACCTCCGTCTATCTCACAGGTAAGTGCTGCGAACCTATCGGCGAGTCTCTTTCCGACTTTGACGTGTGCGCAAAGGTTGCCGAAAAGTTGGGCAAGGAGTACTACGATGCCTATACAGGAAACCTTTCTGATGAGGAAAAGGTGAGATTTTTCTACAAAGCAACCGGCTGTGAGGAGTATATGACCTGGGAAGAGTTCCAGGAGAGGAAAATATTTATCGTACCCTGCAAGCCAGACGCCCAGGAGCTTCCCGCCGGTCTGTATAATTTCTATAAAGACCCTGAAAATAACCCGCTTTCAACCCCTACCGGGCTGCTGGAATACTCGTCAACAGCGTTGGAAAAGCACTTTCCTGACGATCCTGAGCGGCCTCCGGTACCAAAGTGGATTGAAAAAAGCGAATCCCACGACGAGAGACTGTCAAGCGAACGTACAAATAAATATCCGTTGCTGTGTATGTCCAATCACGGAAGATGGCGCATGCATGCCCAGTGTGACGACATAGTCCCAAACCGCGAGGTTGAGACCATGAAAATACGCGCAAAGGACGGCTACCAGTATGAACCTCTGTGGCTGCATACCAGCGAAGCCGAAAAGCGTGGTATTAAGCACGGTGACATCGTTAAAGTTTTTAATGAACGTGGAACTGTGCTCTGCGGGGCCTATGTGACCGAGCGGCTTATACCAAACACCTGTTATGTGGACCACGGATCTCGGCTCGACCCCATCGTTCCCGGGGAATTGGACCGGGGTGGCTGCATAAATTCAATCACTCCCACCTCAATGACATCAAAAAAAGCTACCGGTATGGCCGTCAGCGGCTTTCTTGTGGAGGTTGCCAAGGTTACCGACGAGGAGATGGAGAGATGGAAGAGAGATTATCCTGAAGCCTTTGCCCGCAAGATTGACGAAGCCGCAGGCGTTTGTCTTGAAGGCTGGCTGATAAGCGATGACTGCTGAATACTAAAACGAGAGAGGAGCAGCTTATGTCAAAAGCACTTGTGATTGATGTAGCTCGCTGCAGCGGCTGCTATAACTGTCAGCTGGCCTGCAAGGACGAGCATGTCGGAAACGATTGGACTCCATATGCAAAACCGCAGCCTCAAATCGGACAGTTCTGGATCAAGGTCCATGAGAATGTCTGCGGAACAATTCCAAAGGTAAGAATACATTATATACCCAAGCTCTGTAATCACTGCAGAAAAGCTCCCTGCCTTGAAGCCTGTGAGCACAATGCGATATATCGCAGGGACGATGGATTTATTATCATTAACCCTGAGAAATGCACAGGCTGCAAAGCCTGTCAGGAGGCCTGTGAATATGACGCGATCTTCTACAATGAAGAGCTGAAAATTGCACAAAAATGTACAGGCTGTGCCCATCTGCTGGATCATGGCTATGAACTCCCGCGCTGCGTGGAGGCATGTCCTACAGACGCGATGAAATACGGGGAGGAAGAGGATTTAAAAGACTGGATTGAGGGTGCAACGGTAATGATACCCGAAACAGGCTGCCATCCGAGAGTGTATTACAGAAACATACCCGGCAAATTCATAGCCGGTACCGTATACGACCCCATTGAGAAAGAGGTCATTATCGGCGCAAAATGCATCCTCAACTCTGGAGGCAAGGTTTGGCAGGTTAATACAGACGAATACGGAGATTTTTGGTTCGAGGACCTTCCCGTCGGTCTGTTTGACCTGGTAATCTCCGCCCCGGGATTTGAATATAAGGGCTTTTACAATCTTAAAACATCAAAGGATCTGAATTTGGGCGATATACCATTGGAAAGAGCAAAATAAACCCACGGGGAAACCATTTGCAAATGGTTTCCCCGATGTATTTGACACGGCGTTGCAATTGGCTTCTATTTCTTGGAAATATGGGCTGAAGTTAGTGGTAAATATGCAGAAATTATGTATATATTGTTTTTGACTATGAACATGTTTTCTGATATACTGAATTGCAGACACAAAACAGCAATATCATCGGTAAAATAACCTTCGTACCCTTGACATTGGAACAGTTCCATGGTTTATAATAACAAAGTTATATCAGGTTACATAAAACAGCCGCTCGTCGGCTGTTTCTGATGACATTGCTGTATCTGTATAATAAATTTAAAATATAGGAGGCTTTGTATATGGCTGAGAGAATCACCTATAGCATTTGTGTCGGTGGTCCGATTGCCGTTCACACCGAAAACGGTGTTATAAGGCGTATCAGACCTCTGATATTCGATGAGTCCGATCCGAAGCCATGGACCATCAAGGCTCGCGGCCGGGAATTCAGTCCGCCGAAACAGACGACGGTATCACTGGTAGCTCTGCAGGAAAAGGACAGGACCTATGCGTACGATCGTCTGAAGTATCCCATGATTCGTGAGGACTTTGTCGAAACTCCCGACGGTAAAAACCGAAATACGGAAAACCGCGGTAAGTCCGGTTACCGTCGCGCAACCTGGGATGAAGCACTGGATCTCATAACCCGCGAGATAAAAAGAATCCAGAAAACCTACGGTCAGGAAGGTGTTACCGCCTTGACAAGCTCCCACCACTCCTGGGGACTGGTGGGCTACAAGCTGAGCGCCTTTAAGAGGTTTTTTAACATGTTGGGCTATACCCGGGTAATCGATAACCCCGACTCCTGGGAAGGCTTCCACTGGGGCGCTACTCACACGTATGGCTACTGGTGGCGTTTGGGAGGGCCGGAGCCCTTTGATCTGCTTGAGGATGCTCTTCAAAATGTGGAAACAATGATAATGTGGTCTCACGACCCTGACACCACAAGAGGCGGCTATGCCGCAAACGAAAGCGCTATCTGGCGCCACTGGATGAAAGAGCTTGGAATACAGTTTATCTACATAGATCCGTTTAATAACTTCTCCAGTGTTAAAAACGGCGATAAGTGGATTGGTCCGAGAATGGGCACAGATGCGGCTCTGGCCGAAGCCATTGCGTATGTTTGGCTTACGGAAGGCACTTATGATAAGGAGTACATTGAAAAGCACGCTCACAGGTTTGACGAGTGGGCAGATCACATCCTCGGCAAGGGAATTGACCGCACACCCAAAACACCCAAATGGGCGGAAGAGATCACCGGTGTTAAGGCGGCCGACATAAAGGCTATAGCCCGCCGCTGGGCCTCCACAAAAACAATGGGCGGTTCCGGAATGCGCGGCGGCTTCGGCGGCGTATGCCGTACTGTCGGAGGAGCCGATTTTTCACGCATTCTTGTATTGCTGTTTGCCATGCAGGGCATGGGCAAGCCCGGAAGAAATATGTGGACCGGCACAACCGGCGCTCCAATGGACTATAATTTCTGGTTCGGCGGATATGCTGATCCTAAGTCCACCATTGCAGGTGCTCCCATTGCCGACTATACTCCGGAAAACCCGGTTAAACAGGTGCTTTACCGCACAAACCTTCCGGATGCTATACTCGATGGCCACTATGAGTGGTATGGCGAAGGCTTCTGTGGCGGCTCTCTGGAAGAGCAGTTTACAGAGCATGTATATCCTTTGCCCGGCTACAACAGAGTTCATATGCTCTATCGTTACGGCGGCTCTTTCTTTGGCACCATGCTTGATACCAACAAGTGGGCAAAAATGTATAAGAGCCCCGAGCTTGAGTTCGTTGTAAATCAGGATATTTACTTTAACCCCGAAGCTCGCTTTGCAGATGTTATTCTGCCCGCCTGCACAAACCTCGAGCGCTATGACATCGGCGAGTTTTGTAATTCCGGTAACTCCGGTTACCAGAGCCATAGCCAGACCGGAAACAACTGGCAGGTCGTTGTGTTCCAGGATAAGGCCATTGAGCCTCTGTGGGAGTCCCGCTCCGATTACTGGATTTTCTCGCAGCTGGCCGAACGCCTTGGCTTCGGTGAGAAGTATACCGAAGGACGCGATGAGCTGGCATGGTGCAAGCGTTTTTGGCAATTTAGTGATTTGAGTAAGAGAATCAGCTGGGAAGACTTTATGAAGAAGGGCTATTATGTAGCCGGTGTGCCCGAAAACTGGGAGCGCCACTATGGCTTCAGATGGTTTGCCGAAGGTTATCCCTGCGACACTCCAAACCATAAGCCTTTCCAGGAAGAAGGCAAGCTGGGTACGCTCACAGGCAAATTTGAGTTCGTTTCTGAGAGCCTACTCAAATACGCACCCGATGACGAGATTCGTACTCCCATTGCTTTCTACAAACACAGCTGGGAAGGACACAAGTCCCTGCTTATCAAACGCTTCCCCTACGCTCTTATATCCCCTCACCCACGCTTTGACTATCATACCCACTACCAGCAGCACTGCATGTGGCTCTGGGAGATACCGCAGAACCGCAAGGTTGTCAACGGTAACCCCTATCAGGTTCTTCGCATCAATCCGAAAGTTGCAGAGGAAAAAGGCATCAAGGAAGGCGACATTGTGCGTATGTACAATGACCGGGGATCCGTTCTCGGTGTTGCCCATATCACAAATCGCGTAAAGCCGGAAACAGTCCATATGTATGCTTCCTCAGGTATATATAACCCCGTAGTTTACGGTGAGATTTCAACTGACAAGGGCGGTTGCACAAATCTGCTCACACCGAGCCAGCTTATGGGCCGCAAGGCTCCCGGAATGGTCCCGAATACAACGCTAGTTGATATCGAGAAATATGATGTTCCTGAGGAGTATGGTCAGGGATTTGAAAAAATATTAGAGGAGGTTAAATAACGTGAGATATGGTATAGCTATCGATACCGCCCGCTGCATGGCTTGCTACAACTGTTTCATGGCCTGCAAAGATGAGCACTGCGGTCATGCCTCCAAACTGTCCGCCCCCCAGCCCCATACGGGCCAGTTCTGGATGAACATAATCGAATGGGAACGCGGCGACAGACCTGGCAACATCAAAGTTGCAACTGTACCCACTCCCTGCTCACACTGCCAGGACCCGTCTTGCATGAAAGTGGCTAAAAACGGAGCCGTCTATAAAAGAGATGACGGTATAGTAATAATAGACCCAGAAAAATCAAAAGGCCAGAAAGCTATTGCCGACGCATGTCCCATAGGTGCAGCCTTCTGGAATGAGGAGCTTCAAATAGCTCAAAAGTGCACAATGTGCGCGGAGCTGCTTGATGAAGGCTATAAAATGCCCCGCTGCGTGGAATCTTGTCCAAATCAGGCGTTGATTTTCGGTGATTTGGACGATCCCAACAGCGAAATATCCAAAAAAATCGCTGCCGGCAAGGTAACACCTCTAAAGGGACTCGAGGGAATTGAAACAAACGTAGTACATCTGAATATACCCAGCGTCTTTCTTGCCGGTACAGTTTATCTGCCGGATGATGAAGTGGCAATTGGCGCCAGTGTAACTCTGACCTGCAAGGAAACCGGCTCGGTATTCAAAACAGAGACGAATTGGGCCGGGGACTGGGAAGCAGAGGACCTGGAAAAGGACAAGGAGTTCGACATAGTCATTGAAATGGACGGTTACAAGCCGGTTAAGCTGTCTGCCAAAACCGACACGGATCATTTTGTTGACGAAACATTGCTTGAACCCGCAAAATAGAATCTTTTTGTCTCTGCGGGATAATATCCCGCAGAGACAATCTGACATTTGGATAATCAAAGTATCACTGGGCACGACACAGAACCGGAGCCCGGATATCTGCGTGCCGCATGCTTTAACCTGCGGCAGTTGTGCGCAAAAGTATTTTATTGGAATTTGTAACATACAGAAAAATGTTGCGCAGAATGGAGTAAATAAGAATGCGTGATGTAGTAATAGTAGAAGCATGTCGTACCGCAGTTGGCAAAATTGGCGGTACTCTTAAGGATATTCCTGCCGAGGAGCTTGCCCGCGTTGTCGTTCAAGGCATACTCGACAGAAGTAAAATTGACCCCAAGGATATAAACGAAGTTATGATGGGCCACTGCCGTCAAACTTCCGATAATCCAAATATTGCCCGAATAGTTGCCCTGCGGTGCGGGATTCCCGAAGAGGTGCCCGCCAAGACCATTATGCGCCAGTGCGCTTCGGCTATGACTGCCGTAGTGGATGGCGTCATGAGCATACAGGTAGAGGACAATGACGTGGTATTAGCCGGAGGGACAGAGAGCATGTCCACTGCCGTCTTTTATATCCGCGGCGCCCGCTACGGACTGGGCACAGGCAATACAACTCTGGTAGACTCACTCACGGAAGGGCAGTTCCAGAGCCAGCCTCAGGAGATATACGGATCTTATAATATGGGTGTGACCGCCGATAACGTTGCTGCCAAATTAAACATTTCCCGCGAAGACGCCGATGCTTTTGCCCTTCAGAGCCAGCTTCGCGCCGCCAAGGCAATCAAAGAAGGTAAATTCAAGGATGAAATCGTACCCGTTATAGTCCCGCAGAGGAAAAAGGATCCCATCGTTTTCGATACTGATGAATTCCCGAGAGAAACCAGCATGGAGAAGCTTGCAAAACTAAAGCCTGCTTTTACAAAAGACGGTATAACAACTGCGGGTAATTCCTCCGGCAGAAATGACGGCGCTTCCGCACTCCTTATAATGTCTGCCGACAAGGCAAAGGAGCTGGGACTCAAGCCCCTTGCGAGATTTGTCAGCTATGCCACAACCGGCCTGGACCCGCGCATAATGGGCTTAGGCCCTGTTGAAGCCACTAAGAAGGCGCTGAAAAGAGCAAATCTGACCCTTGATGACATAGAGCTTATAGAGCTCAACGAAGCTTTTGCCGCCCAGTCCATCGGTTGTATCCGTGAGCTCGGCATTGAAGACAAAATGGATATTATAAATGTCAATGGCGGAGCTATCGCCCTTGGTCATCCTGTCGGCTCCTCCGGTTGCCGAATAATAGTGACCCTTCTCAATGAGATGCGTCGCAGGGGTAATAAATACGGTTTGGCGACTCTCTGTGTTGCCGGCGGTATGGGGCAGGCCGTAATTATTGAAGCACTGTATTAAAAAATAATACATAATTACAAATTTTATGATATAATATAACATGTCTTTGTTTTTGGTGCTAAAATAGAGTTCAAGGACAACGCTTTAATGGAAGGACGGAGAAGAAATGAAACTTTTTGATCTCACCGGAAAAACCGCAGTTGTAGTAGGCGGAGCCGGAGGTCTTGGACAGTCTATTGCTCAGGGTTTGGCCGAAGCCGGAGCAAAGGTGTTGATTTCCAGCCGTAAGGAAGAATCTCTGAAGAGAGCTCAGGAAGAAATAAAGGCCGCCTGCGGCAAGGATGTTTTTTGCTACGCCGCAGACGCTACTGATGAAGACCAGGTAATAAGCCTCCTCAATGCCGCGATTGAAAAGATGGGGAAAATTCAAGTTCTGGTCAACGCACAAGGTTTCAACAAAAAACAGGATGCACTGGATTTTGATATCAGCGTGTTTCGACAGATGCTGGATGCCAATGTCACCAGCTTTATGATTACAGCTAAGCATTTCGGCCGTCACTTTAAGGAAAACGGTTACGGAAAAATCATCAACCTCTCCTCTGTCCGCGGAAAAATTGCAACCAAGGGAACAGGTAATGCCGGCTATTGTTCCACAAAGGGCGCCGTTGATATGCTGACCAAGCAGCTGGCCTCAGAATACGGCCAGTATGGGATAACAGTCAATGCCATAGGCCCGAATATCACAGCGACTCCCATGATGATCCCGGTATTTGAAAAGCGTGCGGCGGAAGCCGGGGTTGACGTGGATACATATCTTAAGCAACAGGGCGCTGGTAATCCGATGAGAAGGATGGGGATGCCCGAGGATATCGTAGGTACCGCCATCTTCCTTGCATCACCTGCTTCAGACTTTATGACCGGCAACATTCTCTATCCTGACGGTGGGCTAACCGCTATAGGTTGATTAAACAAAAGGAAAAGGGTGGCTCACAAAAAAGAGACACCCTTTCTTTTTTTAACACACATATTTATATACTCTCCTCAATGGGAAGCCATACTTCAAAATATCCCGTTACCTTATTGTCTTCTACGACGCTGCACGCCAGATTGCCAAAAGCGCAGTCCGAGATGACGTAATTATTCTCTTTCGCGTATTCCATCATATAATCCAGATGTCGTGCGGTAAACCTGTCCTTACCTATGCTTTTAAAGGCCGAATGAATGCAAAGCCGAGAGGGCATGTGTTTTACGGGAGGGCTTATATCGACATCGAATTCCTTTACATACCTCATACTCAGCGAAAATCCCCAGGAATAGTCGTCCCCTTCACCGAGAAGATCTTCTTCGGATATTTCGAAGTACCGCTTAGTAAACGGCATATATTTCAGCCATTTCCTTGACAGAAGCTGAAGCTCAGAATCATTGTCATATTTCTTGTTGTATCTGTTTAAGTATCTGACAAATTCCGCACTGCGCCTTATGTCGCACTTCCCGATATATTTTTTAATATTTACAAGACTTTCATAGTATTTTCTTATGCGCTGCAGTAAAAGCTCTTGGTATCGGATATTCTTCGTAATCTCTTCGCTTTTTTCCCTCAAATCGTCCATCAGCATTTCATATGTGCTCGCTGAGACAATCTGTGCCACATGGTCAATTCCAAATCCGAAATTTTTAAACCAGAGGCAATCAATCAGAAAATTAATATCCCAAGTATCATAATATCTATAGTTATTAGAGGGATCCTTTTCCGGTGATACTACGCCTTTTTCTTCATAATAACGGATTAGATCGGGCGATATTCCAAGGATTCTAGCCACATCACCAATCTTATACTTCATAGTTAGAACCCTCCTACAGAATAAACTACATTATTAACTTATTTAGTATATTATAACTGATTTTTAAGGATTGTCCATTGAAAGTTGTGAGATTCCCTTGACTTTGGAACGGTGCCAAGGTTTAGAATAATATTGCCATTACTTTTAATTTAATTTTATTATTTTATATAAGGAGGATTTATAAAATGGCCTATATGCCACTCGACAAAAGCAAATTATATCTTGACAGGACAAAGATGACAAAGATATATGATCTTAGTCAGCCTTGGGGCGTTGACACTCCCCTGTGGCCGTTTCCGGGAGCCCGGCAGGATCTGGTATTTCCCCGCGGACAGTATCTGGGACGTTTCCACAAGAGAACTATGACCTATACTGGCACCCTTCACGCCGGTACTCATATGGATGCCCCCAATCATGTCCTTCATGAGGAAGAAGTCGATCGCGAGCGAAATGGCTATACCTTTGCCGAGATTCCCCTGGAATATACCATAGGAACAGGTGTAATTCTCGACATGCGCCATTTGAGAGATGAATTCGAAGCAAAATGGAAAACAGGCTTCGAACCTGATCTCTGGTACGAGCTCAAGCCTGAGGATTTTGAAAAGGCATGCCAGAAGGACGGCCTGGAAATACGCGAGTATGACTGGGTTGTGGTAAATACCGGTTTCCATCATTACTGGAGAAAAAACAACGACAAGTACTATAATTATTATCCGGGCATGGGCCCCGAGGTTGCCAAGTGGCTTATTCACGAAAAGCGTATAAAGGGTATTGCCGGAACATGGGGCGCAACAGATGCTCCCCTGTGGCACGCTCCCCTTTCTGAGCAGATGCCATGGCTCGATAAAGCCTACAGAAAGGCAACAGGAAGAGATCCCGATGTGGATTTCCCCGACTACGAACCCTGTCACCGTCTTTTCATGCAACACGGAGTTTGCACTGTTGAAAATGCCGGTGGCAATATTGACGAGGTTACCGGAAAGCGCATGATAATCAGCGCTACCCCGTTCCGCTGCGAGATGGCCGACGGTGGATTCGTCAGACTGGTGGCTTGGGAAGAAGGTTCTTTCTAAATAATCGATTTTATTCGCAGTAATACAAACAAGCACATAATGACCAGATAAATATTTGGTCATTATGTGCCTTGAAATCAGTAAAGGGACTGGTCATAATAATGTTAACGCTTAATGATATCAAAAAAATCGCGGTTCTGGGTGCCGGAACCATGGGGCCCGGTATCGCCCAGATTTTTGCCATGGGCGGTTATGATGTTACAATGTGGACCCGCAGCGAGGCAACTCGTAATAAAGCCAGGGAAACCCTCCACAAAAGTCTGGAGACCTTTGCCGAAGAGGATCTTTTAGCTAAAAACCGGATAGAGGATGTGTTCGGCAGGGTTAGCTTCGCCCCCACGGTAGAGGAGGCTGTGGATGGCGCGGACTTTATAATGGAAACCATTGTTGAGAATAAGGACGCAAAAACAGAGCTGTTCAAGCAGTTGGATGCATGCATAGGAAATGATTGTATATTAGCGTCCAATACCTCCGGACTCAACATTTTTGAGCTCATTCCCAAACACAGACTGCCCCAGATGGTCATTGCCCACTGGTATTCTCCGCCGCAGCTTATTCCTTTGGTTGAGGTAGTTAAAAGCGAGCAGGCCCCCGAAGAATATGCAGCGATAACGGTGGAGCTTTTAGAGAAGTGCGGTAAAACCCCTGTTCTGATGAAAAAATTTATCAGAGGATATATAGCCAACCGCTTGCAGATGTGTCTCAATCAGGAGGTTTTCTATCTTCTTGACAATGGCTATTGCACTCCTGAAGATATAGATAAGGCCGTCAAGTCCAGCTTTATACCCAGAGCAGTAGTGCTCGGTCTATGCAAACGCGCCGATTTCGGCGGCCTTGATATGACAGCCAATAATTTCAAAAATAAGAGCTATCAGCTTCCACCGCCTGTGGATATGCCCAAGACCCTGGCAGAACATATAGAAAAAGGAGAGCTTGGTCTAAAAACCGGCAAGGGTTTCTATGATTATACGGGAGTCGACAAGCAGGCCCTGCTGGCAAAACGCGACAAGCAACTGTTTGAAGTATTTAAATTAGCTAATAAATTCATGGAAGATCCCGTCTAAATAAAATATTACGATATATGAAAGGAGTAGAGCATCGTGGCCAAGTCCAATAAGATAATTATACAGTGCGCCCTTTGCGGTGCAGGAACAAAAAAAGAACAGGCTCCTACCGTTCCCTATACACCTGAGGAGATTGCCGAGCAAATTGTAGAAGTTGCGAAGGCAGGTGCTTCCATCGCCCATATCCATGTACGTGAGGATAAGATGGTAGACGGTAAGATGCAGATTGGCTATAAGTCCATGAGCCTTGAGAAATTTACCGAAGCCGTCGAACTCACTCGGAAAGCCTGTAAGGAAGCCGGGGTTGACATAATCATCAACCTTACCACCTCAGGAGGCGAGTATGAAGATTACAAGCGCCTACAGCATCTGGGCGCCCTGAGGCCTGAAATGTGTTCTTTTGACCCCAACACCCTTAATTGGGCCAACAGCTATATCTTTGAAAATAGCCCCCGCTTTCTCAACCTGCTGAGCCAGGAAGTTGTAAAATATGATATTAAGCCTGAATTTGAAATATTTGATACGGGGCATATAGACAGTGCTATGCATTATGTGAATAAGTGGAATATTCCCAAGCCTCCCCATCTCCAGTTTATAATGGGTGTAGGCGGCTCTATGCCCGGCACCGCCGAAAATCTCGCTTTTATGGTAAGCAAGCTTCCGGAGGGAGCCACCTGGTCGGTTTCCGGCATCGGAAGAACCCACTTACCCATGATGCTGGCAGGCCTTGCCTTGGGATGTGACGGTCTGCGTGTCGGCCTTGAGGACAATATATACTATTCCAAGGGCGTTGTTGCCACCAATCTTCAGCTGGTAGAGCGCGCTGTAGAGCTGGCAAAACTGGCCGGCCGTGAAATTGCCACTGCCGACGAGGCCAGAGAGATACTTGGCATTACGCGCAACTGCCTGCGCGATGAGAAGACATATGAGCCCACATTTAAGGCCGAATAATATAACTCATGTATTATAAAAAATAATAAAAAGTAAAATACTAAAGAACCACAGGTTTATCGGAGTTTCCCGCTGACCGGTGGTTATAAGAAAGGAATATAGTTATAATATGGCAAAAAGCAAGGTTGTTTCAATTGACGAAGCCATGGAAAAGATCCACAGTGGACAAACACTCATGGTTCCTGGTTTTGTCAACTGCGGCGTACCACAAACGCTTATCGCCGCCATACTCGAACGTGGATACACTGATTTAAACATCATATCCAACAATACCAGCGTAAAGGGTAAAGGTATCGGAAAGCTTGTCCACGCAAACCGTATAAAGCATATTACCTGCTCTCATATAGGCAATAACACTGAAACAGTGGAAAAGGTTGTGGCCGGCGAAATCAATGTTACATTCGTTCCCCAGGGTACCCTGTGTGAGAGAATTAGAGCGGGCGGTGCCGGTATTGGCGGAATCCTTACTCCCACCGGTCTCGGAACCCCGGTTGAAGAAGGTAAGCAGGTAATTGAGATAAACGGAAAGAAATATCTTTTGGAACTCCCTCTTCGGGCAGATGTAGCTATTATACACGCCTATAAGGCGGACAAGATAGGTAACTGCATATATCACAGAACTGCCCGAAACTTCAATCAGATTATGGCCACAGCGGCTGATTTCGTTATCGTCGAAGCTGAAGAAATTGTTGAAGTCGGCGAGTTGGACCCCGATATTATAGTCACACCAGGATGTCTTGTTGATATGGTTGTGCAGGCCAGATTGGAGGATAGAGATGAATAGCAGAGAATTTATAGCAAAGAGAACTGCCAAGTTTTTTAATGATGGCGACCTTGTAAATCTGGGGATAGGCATGCCCACCTTGTGCCTGAATTATCTGCCTGAGGATGTTGATATCTGGATTCAGTCGGAAAACGGAGTAATCGGCCTTGATGGAACCCCCAAAGAAGGAGAATATGCAGATCCCGATATAGTTGACGCTTCCGGATCAATCTCAACCATGCGGGTCGGCGGATGCTGCTTTGACAGCTTTACGTCCTTCGGCTTAATTCGCGGAGGACATGTCAATGTTACCGTTCTGGGCGCCTATGAAGTCGACCAGGAGGGTAATCTGGCAAACTGGAGTGTTCCGGGAAAAACTGTTGCCGGAATGGGCGGCGCAATGGATCTTGTATCTGGAGCACAGCTTGTCATTGTAATGACAATGCACTGTGATAAATACGGGAATCCGAAAATATTAAAAAAGTGTACACTGCCCTTAACGGCGGTAAACGAAGTAGACTATATCGTTACTGAGCTCTGCGTCCTACACCATACGGAGGAAGGTCTTGTACTGGAAGAGCTTGCCCCGGGTGTTACCGTTGAGGAAGTAGTTTCTAAAACCGATGCTGAGCTTATAATACCGGAGAAAATCGGAAGTATGGAATAATCCTCCACTTCCATAATATCCCGCCCTATTAAGCGGGTATCAATGCAATAACAGCAAAAGCATAAGCTTTTGCATCCAATCCTATTCCTTTAATAAAAATAACTATTTGCCAAGCACCGAATCGGGTTCTTTTACGTGGTTAACTGAATATGCCTGAGGGCAAAATAGCCGGAACTCGACTCGACTTGTTCAATCACATCTTATTGTAAATATATATCAGGAGAGATATGAATTGTCAGTTCAGTTGATTGTCATCTTGGTTTATTTTGCCCTTACGGTTTTAATAGGGGTTTTGTCATCCAAGAAATCTAAAACTTCAGATTCCTTTCACGGGGCTGCTATGGGCATATTCGCCATAGTGGCCGCTTCTGCCGGAGAATGGCTTGGAGGCACAGCCACTACGGGGGTATCCGAATACGGTTTTGACTACGGTCTGTCAGGGGCCTGGTATACGATTTCCAACGGCATTGGAATAATGTTTTTGGCCTTACTGTTTGCCAAGCTCTATCGAAGCCTGAATACCGTAACAGTGCCTGGAATAATCGAGAAATTTTTCGGAGTTAAGGCCAGAACGGTTTCAAGTATATTGCTTACAATCGTTATGCTGGCTGTCGGACTCTCTCAGATGATTGCCGCAGGCAAGCTGGGCCAGTCCCTTCTGGGCTTTCCGTTTGCACCAACAGTTATAGTTTTTGCAATAATTTTTATTGTTTATACCCTGGCAGGCGGTATGAATGCAGTGTCTTCAACAAACAAAATGCACCTGTTTGTTATGTACGGCGGTGTAATTCTGGCCCTTATCTTTGCTGTTCTGAAGATTGGCGGTTTTGATGCAATATTTAAGGGTCTGGACGGAGCAAATATGTCCAACGAAACTAAAGAGGCTTTACTGTCCGCCGGTAAATCTATGGAAAGCATTAAGGAAATGGAGAGTGTGAGCGCGGACAGATATTTCAATATGTTCACAATCGGAATGCCCAAGGTCTCATCCTGGATAATTGCGTCCTTGCTGGGAGCCTGCACCGCTCAAGCCGGTATCCAGCCTGTGCTGGCCGCCAAAGACGTGCCAACCGCGAAAAAAGCCTGTATTATTACAGCCCTTGTCGCCGCTCCCTTTGGTCTTTTTACAGCTTTTCTTGGAATGTCGGCAAAAGCAATGTTTAACACTGGAACAATGCTCTATGACAAGTCGGACGCTCTCCTTAACGGAAAGTCCGCTCTTCCGACACTGATGATGAATATACATAGCGATCCCACAGTAAACGGTATCATCGGCGGCCTGGTTCTGGCTTCCATACTTGCCGCCATATTATCCACCGTATCTCCAATTATTCTTTCAGCAGGCACAATGATAACAAAAGACCTCTATCAGCGTGTATTAAAAACCGATGCCACCGATGCACAGGTTCTCAGAATGTCACGCATTACTACGGCTTTGTCCGGTGTGGTGTGCATGCTGGGTGCCTTACTGCTTGTTCAGGCAAGTGCGGTGCTTGATATTGTATACGCGGCTTATTCCCTGCGCGGTGCGCTTTTTATAGTAGTATTGCTTGGTATCTACTGGAAGCGCGCCTCCGAAAAGGGCGCCTGCTGGAGTATGGTGCTGACCGGCGTTGTGGCAATCCTGTGGAAGGTCACACAAATGGTAACTGGCCATTATCCAATTTCGAATTTTATCACCGAAACATATGCAGCGGTAATAATAGCATTTATCGCAACTGTAGCCTTTAGTTTTATATTCCCAAAGAAAAAAATAGAGCAGGGTTAAATGTTAAGTCAGCCCCGATTTGAGCCTGAGCTCAAATCGGGGCTTTCTGTCTTTATTTACAGGAACACAGACTTATAATCCGGCCATCTTATATAACTTGCAGAGGACATATGAATAAATAATAAATTATGGTAATTATGGCATTGAAAAATTCCGCTCGTGTATGTATAATAGCATTTACTTAAATCACCATGTGCCGATGAAATTCCGGCCAGTTGAGGATATGAATGAATGCAACTATACCTATATATTCATTTGTCGCTTTTTCCGGAACCGGGAAAACAACGCTTCTGGAAAAACTCATTCCCGAACTAAAAGCAAGGGGCTTACGCGTAGCCGTTATAAAACACGATGCCCATGACTTCAATATAGACCATGAGGGCAAGGACAGTTGGCGGATGACTCAGGCGGGAGCCGATGTAACGGTAATCGTATCTGGTAAAAAAGCCGCCATAATGGAAAACCGTCCAACATCCGTGGAGGATCTGATAGAAAAGATTACAGATGTGGATATACTCTTGACGGAGGGATATAAGCACGGCGGGTGGAAGAAAATCTGCATATACAGACAGGCCTCCGGAAAACCGCTGGCCATTGAGCCGGAAAAATGCTTCGCCATCATGTCCGATGTACCCCTTGATGTAAAAACCCTTTGCCTCGACATTGACGATATTTCGGGCTTGGCCAAACTTATCATCGAAGACGCACAAAAAAGCAGGAGGAAGGAAGATGATTAAGCCGGGTCTTGAGGGCTATGCCGAAACCACAGTAACTAAATCCAATACCGCCATTGCAGCCGGTTCGGGCACGTTGGAGGTCTTTGCCACTCCGTATATGGCAGCTCTTATGGAAAAAGCCGCCTGCCAATCTTTAGCTCCCTATCTTGAAAGCGGCCAAAGCTCTGTCGGTACCGGGCTTAATATAAGCCACACCTCCGCCACCCCTATTGGAATGAAGGTTTGGGCAAAGAGTACCGTATCAGCCATAGAGGGAAGAAAAATATCCTTTGAGGTAGTCGCATACGATGAAAAGGGCCCTGTTGGCAGCGGCACCCATGAACGCTATATAGTCGCCTCGGAAAGGTTCATGGAAAAATGCCAATTAGAAGTAAACCGGGTTATAAATAAAGCTGACCACCCGCATAGCGGGTGATTTTATTTAAAGCCTGCTGATAAATTGTACAGTGGATATTATTTAACACTTATCCATGAACAGGCTTAAACAGCCCCACCGGCTCCCCGCTGTGCTGACGCCTATCTTGTAAACTATAATGCGAGGAATAACCATGCTGACGCTAAAAGACATTAACAAAATTTATAAAACAGGTAGCTTGACACAGGTTGCTTTAAGAGATATCAGTGTTAGCTTCAGGAAAAGCGAGTTTGTTTCAATTCTTGGACACAGTGGGTCGGGAAAAACCACCTTGCTGAACATTATCGGTGGCCTGGACCAGTATACAAGCGGAGACCTTATTATAAACGGGAAAAGCACAAAGGAATATAACGACAATGACTGGGACACATACCGGAATCATTCCGTAGGTTTTGTATTTCAAAACTACAATCTTATTCCGCACCAGAGCGTATTGTCCAATGTTGAACTGGCGCTCACTCTCTCCGGTGTCTCCAAAACGGAGCGCCGCAGGAGAGCAAAGGAAGCTCTTGAAAGAGTGGGTCTTGCCGACCAGATTAGCAAAAAGCCAAACCAGATATCCGGCGGCCAGATGCAGAGAGTGGCAATTGCCCGCGCCCTGGTAAACAACCCGGACATACTGCTCGCCGATGAACCGACAGGCGCACTGGATTCTGAAACAAGTATTCAGATAATGGAGATACTGAAAGAGATCTCTCGTGACAGGCTTGTAATAATGGTAACCCACAACTCTGACATCGCTGAAAAATATTCCTCAAGGATTGTACGCCTGTCCGACGGTCGAATAACAGATGATTCTGACCCATATCAGGGAGATACTCTCCCGCCTGCGGAGAAAAAGGCGCAGAAAAAGCAAAGAAGTACCGGAGATAAGAAAAAACCCTCCATGTCCTTTACTACGGCACTTGCGCTGTCACTAAACAATCTTATGACAAAAAAGTGGCGAACCTTTCTTACCAGCTTTGCCGGAAGTATCGGTATTATCGGTATCGCACTTATACTATCCGTCTCGACCGGCGTTCAATATTATATAGACCGGGTTCAGGAGGACACCCTGTCCAGTTATCCCGTCATTATCGAAGCGGAATCCGTTGACCTGACTTCCCTTCTTGAATCCATCGGCAACGCCAGAAGAAAGAGCGATGAGAAAAAACACGAGCTTGACGCTGTTTACGAAAACGCGGTTATGTATGAGATGTTCAACTCCTTGAATTCAGCCCAGGTCAACGAAAACAATCTGACAAGGTTTAAAGACTTTCTTGAAACAAACGAAGAGATTCAAAGCTATCTTAGCGCAATCCAATACTCCTATGACATTGATTTCAATATCTACACCAAAAATGAAGAGGGCAGCATTGTAAATCCGGATATATATGAGCTGTTTAAAAACAGCAGCGGCATGGACATGTCGGATTCCTCAAGATTCAGCTTTTTTTCAGGCTTTAAGATATGGGAGGAAATGCTCTCAGGAAAAGACGGCGAGATAATTAATGAGACACTAAAGTCCCAGTATGAGGTTATAGCAGGACAGTGGCCTTCTTCATATGATGAAATCGTTCTTGTGGTAGATGAAAACAATGAGGTTAGCGACCTTATTCTATACTCCCTTGGACTTAAATCCTATGAAGAAATGTATGATATCATGCTAAAGACTCAACGGGGCGAGCATATTGATACCAGCAATCCGCGCTCCTGGACCTATGATGAGATACTGAGCATGACCTTCAAACTCATACTCAATTTCGAGCACTATCAAAAAAATACCGATGGGACTTATACGGACCTTTCCACAACGGAAACCGGTGTTGAATACCTTTTTGGCAATGACACAATAGGAACCACCTTGAAGATTTCAGGAATAATTAGGGCAAACGATGACGCTGTTTCATCCATGATGCACGGTTCCATTGGATATACAAAAGCACTTACGGAGTATGTTATGGATAGAATCCGTGACTCTGAGATAATTCAAAAGCAGCTTGAAGACAGGCATACAGACATAATATCAGGGCTCCTCTTTGAAGCTGCGAATACCCGGACGCCCTCCGACGATGAAAAAATTACTAAAATAAAAGATTACATTTCATCCCTGTCCGTAGATGAAAAGGCTTCATTATATACACAAATCGAATCCACCCCCACAGAGGAATATATCGAGAAAGCCGTATCTGAGCAGCTGTCTTCAATCGACAGGGCACAGCTTGAAAGTCTTATGATAAAATCTTATGCAGAACGTATGGGAATAACCGACACATCTTCTGTTGAGGCCTATATTGAGTCTATGGATGACGACGCCCTGTATGCGGTGGCGGCCCAGGGTTTGCGCGAGGCTATATCGCTATCCTACACAGAACAGGCACTGGCCAGACTGGCATCCATCAGTAATGAAGCCCTGGCAGATATGCTGGAAAATGCGGCATATTCCCGTGAAAAATATATCTCTCTTTATGATATGTATATGCCTTCCGAGGTTTCACAAAGCACATATGAGGAAAACCTGAAGCTTTTAGGCTATGCAAGTGAAGACAGTCCATCCTCAATCAGCCTGTTTGCCACAACCTTTAAAGACAAGGACGAAATTGCAAGGCTGATAACCGAATATAACAGGACAGTGGATGAGGAGGATGCCATCTCTTATACGGATTATGTGGCTCTGCTCATGTCCTCTGTAACAACAATAATAAACGCCATATCATATGTCCTCATCGCCTTCGTTGCCATTTCACTGGTTGTTTCTTCAATTATGATTGGTATCATAACCTATATATCCGTACTTGAAAGAACAAAGGAAATTGGAATTCTCCGTTCCATAGGCGCATCAAAGAAGGATATAGCCAGAGTTTTCAACGCGGAAACCATTATCGTAGGCTTCGGAGCGGGCCTAATAGGCATCGGCTTTACACTGCTGTTACTTCTTCCCATTAACCTTATATTACACAATCTGACCGGTATCAATATTTTAAGTGCCAGGCTTCCTGTTAACGGCGCAATAGTCCTGATAATCATCAGCATAATTCTTACCTTCATAGCCGGACTTATCCCCTCCGGTATAGCAGCAAAGAAAAATCCTGTGGAGGCGCTGCGAGTAGAGTAATATATTTATATGTCCGATAAAACAGGCTGCGGAAAGCAAAGTCAACGCTTTTCCACAGCCTGTTTTTATGCAGCCGAAATTGATAATATCTATATATATTATTTTATTTCCGGTAAAGAATATAATTAATGCCTGCTTGCAGCGCAATGAGTTTACAGCGTTTATCCGCAAATCCATTCCATCTGAAGCAAATTTGTTTCGCAAAATCCATTTGTTCAGTGGACATTAATTATCAGATAATTACAGGAGTTGATTATTCTCGTGGAAAGCAGCACTGTTTCATATTGGAATCTCACCGGAGCGAAAAGCCCATACCCTCGTCTTGAAAACAACTTGGAGACGGATATCCTGATTATTGGCAGCGGAATTACCGGCATTACATGTGCATACTGTCTGACACAAAAGGGTCTTAGACCTACAGTCATTGAAGCGGGCGGTCTTTGCGACGGTACCACCGGCAATACAACAGGCAAAATTACTATCCAGCACGACATTATATACAGTAAAATCATGGAAAAGCACGGCAGGGATTATGCCTGGCAATACTGCACATCCCAGAGCGAGGCATTGGAATTTGTCAAGCAAACGGTAAAAAATGAATCCATTAACTGCCAATTATATGATAATACCGCTTATGTTTATGCATCCATGGAAAGGGATCTTGAGCTTATTAAAAAGGAATTTGAAGCAGCAAAAGAACTGGGCATCGACTGTGAGTTTATAGATAAGCCGGAATTTCCTCCCCAAAACTTCGGAATGCTGGCTTTTAAAAACCAGGCAGTATTTCACAGTGTAAGATATGTGGATTCCCTTGCAAAAATCGCAGCTTCCAGAGGTGCCGAAATATATACAAATACCAAGGCCTATAAGATTTCCAACGGGGAAACAATAACAGTACACTGCGATAATAACATAGAGATAAAAACTAAACATCTGGTTATGGCAACACAGTATCCTATTTATGACGGGCCCAACCTGTTCTACACGCGTCTTTTCCCAAAACGAACCTACGGAGTTGCAGTAAAAGCAAAAAGAGACTGGCCTGAAGGCAGCTATGTAAACGCCAGCGGGAGAACCCGATCAATCAGGACTCATGTGGAGAAGGGTCAAAAGGTTCTGATTGTTGTGGGAGACGGGCATCTTACGGGCAGAAGCGATGTAAATATGGACGAGCATCTGACAAATCTTATAGAATTCTCTGAACGCATTGCGGGAGTAGAACAGATTTATGCCAAATGGTCGGCACAGGACTATGACACTCCGGATCAAATACCGTATATCGGACGTATATCGGACAAATCAAACATATATGTAGCCTCCGGATTCAGAAAATGGGGATTATCCAATGGAACCCTGTCCGGAATTCTGATATCTGAGCTTATAAAAGACGGAAATTGCCGTTATGAAGAGCTCTATTCAAGGAAGAGAGCCGACTATTCAAGCTCCCTGGGCAAAACAATCAAAGAGGTAGGCTTGTCTGTCTATGAGCTGATAAAATCTAAGCTGGAGGGCACTGAGAGTATACTGGACTTAAAGCAGGGGGAGGGCCGGGTAATAAGCTTCGAAGGTAAAAAAGCGGGCATATATCGGGACTATGACGATTCTGTTATTATACTGGATATAACCTGCACCCATATGGGGACCGAGCTAAATTTCAATTCGGCGGAGAAAACCTGGGACTGTCCCGCTCACGGAGGCAGGTATAATATTGAGGGAAGGCTGTTGGAGGGTCCTCCAAAGCACAATCTAAAAGTTCTTTATAAAGGACAGTTTTCGGACCTTCATACGACCAATTAATTTCTACTGCACAAACGGGTTCCGAGAAACGCATTTGAAAAAAGAGCAAATTTGCTCTTTTTAACGGGCAAAACAGGTTTATTTTGCCCGTTTCAGATACATTATTGATTGACTGCCTGAATGGTTTGTGGTCCCACGCCGTAAATCTTGGACACTGCAAACAGGCATATCTGCTTTTTAACCGAAAAAAGCCGCAGCCTTTTTGTCTGCAAAAAGGAACTTGCGGCTTTTTATTATATTTTTCTATGTCAGCGCCCTGCCAGCAGAGCTTTTATTTTTTCATGGGGATCGAGAAGGGCGCTTACACTGACCTGGTGGTTTATTGCTGCAATAATATAGGCTATGTATTTACTGCAGTCTACCTCATAAAACCACTGCCTGCTTTTAAGAGCATCGGTTCTGTATGTTAAATTTGTTCCAAATACGCCGGTAATTATACCGTTTTCATATGCTTTGTCAAATTCATCCAGACCGTTTGTAAACAATGCGTAGGTGGCGCATACAAAAATTTTATCGGCCTTCCTCTTTTTAAGTTCATAGGCTATATCCAGAGAGGATTCCCCCGAGGATATAATATCATCTGCTATAAATATTGTTTTGCCTGTCACATCGTCACCCAAGTATTCGTGGGCAACTATGGGATTGCGACCATTTACAACGCGGGAATAGTCTCTGCGCTTATAAAACATTCCCAAATTTACTTCCAGAACAGAGGAATAGTACATGTTACGGTGCATCGCGCCTTCGTCGGGACTCACCACCATGAAATGATCCCTGTCCAGCTTTATGTCGGGAAAATAACGTAACAGGGCTTTCAGAACCTGGTAATGGGGCATAATGTTGTCGAAGCCCAGCAATGGGATAGCATTCTGAACCCTGGCATCATGCGCATCGAATGTAACAACATTTGAAACACCCATTGTCTTTAGCTCCTGCAGCGCACAGGCACAATCAAGACTCTCTCGGTAGTTTCTGCGGTGCTGGCGGCTGCCATATAAAAGCGGCATAATAACCGTCATGCTGTGTGCCTTTCCGCTAGAAGCCTGGATAAGTCTTTTCAGATCCTGAAAATGATCATCGGGACTCATGCAGTTCTGATACCCGAAGATGTTATATTTACAGTTATAATTTCCCACATCCACAAGAAAGTACAAGTCCATGCCTCTTATGGTTTCCCTTATTATTCCCTTCCCGTCACCGGATGAAAAACGTGGACATTCGCATTCTATTAAAAACGTATCTTTCTCTTCAGGTCCGCCTTTTGCCCAGGATACCAGGTATTGATCAATTTTTTCGCCTAATTCCCTTGCGCCCTCTGTCACAACCAAGCCCAGTCTGGGGAATTTATTCCCTGTATGAAAAATCATCTCTTTTTCCATTTTCCTGCCATATTCCTCTCTGTTTTATCTGGTCCGATACCGGATTATGATATCGCCCTATACATCATATCACAAAGTCGGTATAAATAAATACTTGCCTGACCCTATTATAATTTCTTCAATATAAAATAATGTACCCGGCGCTGTTTGTCAAATGAAATATTTATTTTTAGCGCTCAGTATTTTTATGTCTTCAAGATATTGAAGTCTTTTAAAAAAATGTTATAATAAATATTTATAGTACATTTTTGACTAAAATTTAAACTATAGATAGTTGAACGCGGAAAGGATGATAAAATGGAAAAGATAATGATTGAGCTTACTAAAAACCCGAAGAATAAACCCGATTCCAAAAATTTAGGATTTGGCAAATATTTTTCCGACCATATGTTTGTTATGGATTATGACACCGGTAAGGGCTGGCATAATCCAAGAATTGTCCCATACGGCCCCTTCAGCATTGAACCCTCGGCAATGGTTCTTCATTATGCCCAGGAGATTTTTGAAGGCCTGAAGGCATACCGGCGCGCAGATGGAAGGGTTCAGCTTTTCAGGCCCTGGGACAATATACGAAGAATGAACAATTCTGCCGAGCGCCTGAGTATCCCAAAGGTTGACGAGGAGCTGGTTCTCGAAGCCATGAAGCAGCTGGTCAGAATCGATATAGACTGGGTGCCCTCAGATCCGGAAACCTCTCTCTATATCCGCCCCTTTATTTTCGCAAATGAACCCCATGTGGGAGTCCACTCTTCAAATAAATATATATTTTGCATTATAACCTCACCCGTCGGAGCTTATTATCCCGAGGGCATGAATCCCGTTAAAATTTTTGTGGAAAGCCGCGATGTACGCACGGTCAGGGGCGGAACAGGCAGCGCAAAAACCGGCGGCAACTACGCTGCTACTCTCAGAGCGGGCGAGGAGGCAGGTAAAAGGGGTTTTTCTCAGGTACTGTGGCTTGACGGCATACACAGAAAATATATTGAAGAAGTAGGCAGTATGAATGTATGGTTTAAAATAAACGGCAAGATAATAACTCCGCCTCTGGAGGGTACTATTCTTCCGGGTATTACAAGGGCATCCTGTATAGACATATTAAACCACTGGGGAATACCGATTTCAGAGCGTCTTATTACCATAGATGAACTGATAGAATCTGCCCATAAAGGTCTGCTTGAAGAAGCCTGGGGCAGCGGGACAGCTGCCGTTATCTCACCCATAGGCGAAATATTCTACAAGGATGAAAGGTTTATTGTCAATGAAGGTAAAACCGGTCCCTTAACCGGAAAGCTTTATGATTATCTAACCGCCATACAGTGGGGAAAGACAGAAGACCCCTTCAGCTGGACTGTTATACTTTGATTTTTACTTACGGTCACATTTCTGCGTTTAACAAACCTATAACTTAATCTTGCCGGCACACAACGGCGGAATGGACGGAAGATATGTATCATATATACAACCTTAAGGCAGAGACCATGCCTGTGGAAAAGCTCAGAGAGCTTCAAAGCAAAAGACTTGCCGATACAGTCAGACGGGTTTACGATAATGTGCCCTTCTACAGAAAAAAAATTGATGATGCGGGAATCTCTCCGGCGGACATAAGGTCCATTGAGGACCTGAACAAACTCCCTTTTACGGTAAAACAGGATTTGAGAGACAACTATCCTTACGGACTGTTTGCCGTTCCTATGGAAGAAATCGTGCGTATTCACGCGTCTTCAGGAACTACCGGGAAGCAAACTGTCGTAGGATACACAAAAAACGATATCCGGCTCTGGGGAGAGGTCATGGCCAGAACTCTCGGTGCAGGGGGTATTACAAAAAAGGACATCGGACATATCAGCTATGGCTACGGGCTTTTTACCGGAGGTCTTGGCGGTCATATCGGTTCTGAGACAATAGGATGCGCGACAATACCGGCCTCAACGGGCAACACACAGCGCCAGGTTACAATACTACAGGATTTTAAGCCCACATTCATATTATGCACCCCGTCTTACGCACTGACTATAGCAGAATACATTGAAGACAATAACATCCCCCTGGACAATCTCAGCCTGAAATGCGGCTTTTTCGGAGCAGAGCCCTGGACCGAGAGTATGCGGGCGGAATTGGAGCGAAAACTAAATTTAAAAGCATACGATATTTATGGTCTGTCTGAAATAATCGGACCCGGTGTAGGCTATGAATGCCAGGAACAAAATGGCTTGCATATCGCGGAAGATCACTTCTATTTGGAGATCATAGATCCGGATACAGGCAAGCAGATGCCCGATGGTCAACCGGGTGAAATAGTGTTTACCTGTTTAACAAAGGAAGCTCTCCCCCTTATAAGATACCGCACCCGGGATGTGGGATATAAGCTTCCCGGTCTGTGCGCATGCGGACGCACCTGTGTTCGTATGTCAAAGCCTTCCGGAAGGACGGACGACATGCTCATTATAAGAGGCGTGAATGTATTCCCATCTCAAATTGAAACCGTATTAATGGAAATGGGAGGACTTGCTCCCCACTACCAACTGGTAGTCGAGAGGGAAGGTACTCTTGACAGACTTACTGTCCTTGTTGAATTGACAGAAGAGAATTTTACAAGTGAAATAAGACGTTTAGAAGAAATAAACAGAAAGATCCGAAGTGAAATTGAATCTGTTCTTGGCATTTCAGTGAAGGTAAAGCTCGTTTCCCCAAAATCCATTGAGCGATTTGAAGGAAAAGCCGTAAGAGTAGTTGACAAGAGAAACCTGAAATAACAATAAGGAGAATTTACATGTTTTTAAAGCAGCTTTCAATTTTTGTGGAAAATCGCCTGGGAGCGATTGCCGAGGCAACTGAGGTTTTGGCCGCAAACAATATTAACATCAGAGCTTTAACAACCGCCGATACAACAGATTTCGGAATTTTACGCCTTATTGTTGATAAACCGGAGCTGGCGGCTAAAAAGCTGAGAGAGAATTCTATTATTGTCAATGTCTCAAATGTAATAGGTATAAAACTGGATGATACTCCCGGCAGTTTCCATAAGGTATTAAAAATACTGTCTGAATCCGGCATTGCCGTTGAATACAGTTATGCCTTCGTATCACCCTTTGCGGGAAGTGCCAATATCATTCTGCGGGTTCAGGACGAACATACTGCTTTAAGGGTACTTACTGACAATAATATTAAATTTATTGAAGAAGTAAATTAAAACTGTTTAAAAAGACAGGGTAATGGTATGAAGCTCTTACCCTGTCTTCTCTTTTCTGCTATTCTCCATAGAGTTTTTTGGCCTTTCTTTCCGCAGCTTTACCATAGGGTGAAATTTGCAAAAACATTGATAATTTAATGGTTTTTTGGTATAATTACATAGTTATTATAGCGATTTATTATCGGTATGAAGGGACTGATATTTATTGAACTCCGCTACCGATTTATGGACCTGTATTCTCCAGACACTGGAAAAAGATCTGACACCGACGGCAATCAAAACATGGTTTGACAACTGCCAGGTCGTTGATATAAAAGACAATGTTCTCGTTATATATACGCCTACCAGTTTTAGACGCGATATTATAGTTTCAAGATATGCAGATAAGATTAAAGGGGCTCTTTTCGATATTTTCAGTGGTGAGTTTGACCTTGTTGTCTTATGTGAAAATGAGCTTGAAGAATATAATAACACCAATGAAAATGCGCATGTTGCCAACCCTATGGACGGCTCCCAGTTTACCTTCGAGCGTTTTATAGTGGGTGCTTCCAACAGATATGCCCATGCCGCGGCAATGGCTGTTGCTGAAAGTCCTGCCACTTCATACAATCCACTATTCATATATGGGAACTCCGGCCTTGGTAAGACTCATCTCCTATATGCCATTGGCCATGCTATCAGAAAATCGTATCCCTCATATCGAATAGTATACGCAAAGGGCGATGACTTTACAAACGAGCTTATCTCTGCCATACAAACCGGTAAAAATATTGAATTCAGGGAAAAATACAGACAAGCCGATCTTTTGCTTATGGACGACATTCAGTTCATAGCCGGTAAAGTACAGACGCAGGAGGAATTTTTTCATACCTTCAATACGCTTTACGAAGCCGGAAAACAGATTGTCCTGACCTCCGACAGACCGCCAATGGAAATGCTGAGACTTGAAGACAGGCTTAAATCCCGCTTTGAAGGAAGTCTTATTGCAGACATTCAACCTCCAGATTATGAGACGAGAGTTGCCATTGTGAAAAATAAGGCCGAGAGGATGGGAATCATCCTTCCTGATAAGATTTCACATTATATTGCAGAAAACATCACTGCAAATATCAGACAAATCGAAGGTACTGTCAAAAAAATAATGGCATACCGCGATCTACTTGATAACAGTGAAATCAACCTTGAGCTTGTTGAGAAGATTACAAAGGACATAATCAGGAACGAAAGAGAATTTACTCCTGAAACGATTATTGAAAAGACTGCAAACTATTATTCTGTCACTTCAGATGAGATAGTCGGAAAAAGCAGAGCCAGAAACATTGCCCTTGCCAGACAGGTTTCAATGTATCTGATGCGTAAGCTGACCAGTCTGTCCCTGGCGGATATCGGAGTGCATCACGGTAACAAAGACCATTCTACCGTCATGCACGCGATACGCAAAATTGAGGGCTTAATATCTAAATCTCCGGAGTTTGCAGACACCATACGGGACATATCTTCAAACATAACAAACAGATAGAATTGTCCACATATTTACCAACATATTATTATATCGTCTGTTAATATCTATTATACTCTGTAATATCCTCATTTTCTTTGTTTTTATCCACATTCTTTTAAACGTCACAAAATCACTGATTTATTATCAAAAATATAGTTTTCCACATTATTTTTTATCTACGACTAAAACTGCTAAATATATTATTATATTCTCTATATACTTGTTTTATACGTAAATTACTATTTTTCAAAATAAATCGGCGTACCGCTCACCGAAAAAGCGGCACCCTGAGGTAAGCTTTTTAGCCGAAGGGTTATGGAGAAGATTATGATAAAATTTTCTTGCGAAAAAGCTATTTTGCTGTCCGGTATATCGACCGCATCAATCACTGTAGCTACAAAAAGCACAATTCCGGTTTTAGAAGGCCTGTTACTTGAGGCTGACGAAAACCTGAAAATATCCGGGTATAATTTAAAAACAGGTATCAGAACCTCCGTAGAGGCAGACATTCATGAAAAGGGCAGCATAGTTTTAAATGCCAGATTGCTGATTGACATTGTTCGCAAAATGCCAGACGACATTATCACAGTCTCAGCAGATTCAAACTACATGGTAAGGCTTGTCTGCGGTATGAGTTCCTTTGAAATAATAGGAACACCTGCAGACGATTATCCCGAGCTTCCAATGGTTGATCTTCAAAAATCGCTTACCATACCGGAAGGCACCTTAAAATCAATAATATCAGAAACTATTTTTGCAGTCAGCGACAATGAAATAAAGCCAATCCATACAGGAAGCCTTTTTGAGGTCGAAGACGGTTATTTGACTGTAGTATCGCTGGACGGGTTCAGGCTTGCTCTAAGACGAGAGAAGCTGGAAGAATCTGAGCTCACGGACACCAGCTTTGTTGTACCCGGCTCTGCCCTCTCTGAAGTACAAAAGATTGTGACAGACAGTGATGATCCGGTTAAAATAACTCTAGGAACAAGACACATTCTTTTTAATATCGGCAATACCGAACTCATATCAAGACGCCTCGAGGGAGAGTTTCTGGACTATAAAAAAGCTATACAAATTGAAAGCAAATATTCAATTCAAGCGGAAAGAAAAAGCCTGATAGAATCCGTCGAGAGGGTTTCCCTTATTATCAATGAGAAAGTAAAAAGCCCCATAAGGTGCAGATTTGAAGAAAATCTGTTAAAAATCCAGACGATTTCGACGTTGGGCAAGGCAAGTGATGAATGCAAGGTCATAGGCGACGGCGAAAATCTTGAAATCGGATTTAACAACAGATACGTTTTGGAAACATTAAAGGCTACTCCGGCAGACACCGTGATTTTAAAGCTCAACTCTGCAAATAACCCTTGCCTGATTTTACCCTCTGATGGCAGCGATAAATTCTTATATATGATTCTTCCGGTAAGAATAAAATCGGAAACGGATTATTAGTATGGAGAAAATTGTAAAAATTACTACAGACTATATTAAGCTGGACTCATTATTAAAGTTCGCAGGCATCGCAGAAACCGGCGGCGATGCGAAAAGGCTCATACGTGACGGAAGGGTTTATGTAAACGAAGAGATATGCACAATGCGCGGAAAGAAAATTGTACCCGGCGACACAGTCAGGTTTGGGGACATTATCTTTACCGTCGGTTATGAATGATGCTTATAAAAAATATTGAACTAAAAGGGTTCAGGAACTATCAGGAAGCCAAGGCGCAGTTCGGAGAAGGAATTAACCTTATCGCAGGCAGCAATGCTCAGGGTAAGACAAACCTGCTGGAGGCCATATATTTTCTTACGGGAGCAAAATCCTTCAGGACACGCAGGGACAGCGAGCTTATAGGGTTTAAAGAGGAGCATGCTTCTGTAATATCCGATTTCTTTTCAAGGGGAAGAGAACAAAGACTGGAGATATATCTGAAAAGAAAAGGAAGAAAGCGGATCGTATTAAACGGCGTAAAAAAGAAGAGTGCCGCCGATATTGCCGGCTGCATCTGTGCAATCCTGTTTTGCCCCAGCGATCTTGAGATAGTAAGAGGTCCGGCATCTGAGAGAAGGAAATTTATCGACTCGGCTATATGTCAGTTAAGACCAAAATATGTGTCGTGCCTAAGTGAGTTTAACCGTCTGTATGAGCATAAGGTCAGGATACTTCGTGACTTTAAGGAAAAGCCGGGTCTTTTAAAGGTCCTGGATGACTTCAATATGAGATTGGCCAAAACGGGAGCAGAGCTTATCTACTACAGGGCATCCTGGTGCGGCAAACTGTCGGTATATGCCTCAAAAATTCACCGGGAAATATCAGGCTGCGGTGAAGAACTGGAGATTATATACAAATCTTATGGTATTTCAGGGGAAAATCAATCCGTGAAACCTTCAGAAATATACTCGCTCCTGATGGAGCACCAGAAAGAGCACAGACAGGCCGAGATAGACTCCGGGATGTGTTTATCCGGTGCTCAAAAGGATGATCTGATTATTAACATAAATAGCCGGCCGGCAAAAGGATATGCATCCCAGGGACAGATAAGGACCAGCGCTCTTTCCTTGAAGCTTGCCGAACGTGAAATAAGTTTCCGGGACATGGGGGAATACCCCATTTTGCTGCTTGACGATGTTTTAAGTGAGCTTGATCCTCAAAGACAGGAGTTCGTCCTCAATAAAATATCCGGAGGTCAGGTGTTCATAAGCTGTTGTGATGGTGAAGAAATAGAAAAGAAGACAGGCGGCAGGATATATAAAATCGTTGCAGGTCGCTTCATATAAAAACGGGCATTATATCAGATTCGGCAGCATAGAAGAGGGTGAAAGAAATGTACCTTTATCTTGGTCAGGATGTAGTTGTAAATAAAAAGAATATAGTCGGCATATTTGATATGGACAACACCACAACATCATACATTACAAGGGATTTTTTAGCCAAGGCCGAAAAGAACGGTCAGGTTATAGATATTAGTGGTGACCTTCCAAAAGTGTTTGCAGTATGTGAAAACAAGGGAAAGAATTTGGTATACCTGTCCCAGCTGTCCACTGCAACACTTCTGAAAAGATGGGAAAACGGAAGAATTGAGCAATAGATATTAATGATAGTATTTCTTTCAAAATGAACAGTCATAACGGCTGAAAGGGATGATTGTATGGATCATAAAAATGATTATGATGCTTCTCAAATTGAGGTATTAGAGGGGCTAGAAGCCGTCCGGAAACGACCGGGAATGTATATAGGAACAACATCTGCCAGAGGTCTGCATCATCTGGTTTATGAAATAGTCGATAACGCAATAGATGAGGCTCTTGCCGGATACTGTACACAAATAGATGTAGTAATAGAAGAAGATAATGTAATCAGCATTAAAGACAATGGACGCGGTATACCTGTGGGAACACAGGAGCAGACTGGGAAGTCTGCACTGGAGGTAGTCTTCACTGTTCTTCACGCAGGGGGTAAGTTTGGCGGTGGAGGCTATAAGGTATCCGGCGGACTGCATGGGGTAGGCGCATCTGTGGTAAACGCTCTATCCGAATGGCTGACAGTTCAGGTATGTGATGGTGAAAAGGCATGGGTTATGAAGTTTTCACGCGGCAAAGTCGTTCAGCCCATCACTGAGTTAGGTGAAAGTACTTGCACTGGGTCACTGATCAGGTTTAAGGCGGATCCCGAAATATTTGAAACTGTGGAATATGACTATGATGTTCTTTATAACAGGCTAAGAGAGCAGGCGTTTTTAAATGCAGGTCTGACCATAACCCTTGAGGACAAGCGGCCCGGCAGTGAGCGAAGCGAGAGGATGCATTATGAAGGCGGCATTCGATCCTTTGTAGAGATGATAAACAAAAACAAAACGCCACTGCATGAACCAGTTATATATATAAGCGGTGATAGGGACACAAGCATAGCCGAGATAGCCATTCAGTATTCGGAAAGCTATAACGAGATAATCCTGTCTTTTGCAAACAATATAAAAACTACTGAAGGTGGCATGCATGAGACGGGCTTTAAAACAGCACTGACAAGGATATTGAATGATTATGGAAGGAAAAATAATCTTTTTAAAGGAGAAGAAAGGTTAAGCGGAGAGGACACGAGAGAAGGGCTTACCGCTATAATCAGTGTTAAGCTGATAGATGCCCAGTTTGAGGGTCAGACAAAAACAAAACTGGGAAATTCAGAGATAAGAACTCTGGTTGACAACCTTGTATATCAGAAGCTGGGTGATTATTTGGAAGAAAACCCGGCTGTAGCAAAAACAATCTTTGATAAATGTATGATGGCTCTCAGGGCAAGGGAAGCTGCTAAAAAGGCAAGGGAGCTGACAAGAAGAAAAAGCGCATTGGATGGACTTACGTTGCCCGGTAAGCTGACTGACTGCTATGAGAGGGACGCATCTCTTACAGAGATATTCATAGTAGAGGGAGATTCAGCGGGAGGTTCGGCTATAGGTGGCCGAGACAGCAGATATCAGGCAATATTACCCCTGTGGGGAAAAATGCTCAACGTAGAAAAAGCAAGAGTTGACAAGGTCTACGGCAACGATAAGCTGATGCCAATTATAGCGGCTCTTGGCGCCGGAATCGGCGATGATTTTGACATAGAGAAGCTGAGATACCATAAGATTATCATAATGGCCGACGCCGATGTGGACGGTGCCCATATACGAACACTATTACTCACTTTTTTCTTCAGATATATGAGACCTCTCATTGAAAACGGACATGTTTATATTGCCCAGCCACCGCTATTTAAGCTGGTTAAAGGAAAGACAGTAAGGTATGCTCAAAGCGAAAGAGAGCGTGACATTATTTCCCGGGAGATGAGGGGAAATGATGAGAACGCAAAAATTGAAATAAGCCGAAATAAAGGCCTGGGCGAAATGGACAAAGAAGAGCTGTGGGAAACAACGATGAACCCGGAAACAAGAGTTTTGCTCAAAGTGGAGCTGGCGGATGCTGTGGCGGCAGATGAGATATTTACCATCTTAATGGGAGAGAAAGTCGAACCCCGGCGCGAATTTATAGAGAAAAACGCCAAATATGTTGTTAACCTGGATATATGAGCTATGTAACTGCTTTCCGCCGGACGGAAAACAGAATTAAAGGGCGGTTGTTTTAAATGAGTAAAAAAGATAATAATTACGATATTTCTTACCCCGACCAGACAATAATCGAAGTAGAGCTGGAAAAGGAAATGAAAAAGTCCTACATTGACTATGCAATGTCGGTTATTGTCGGTCGTGCACTACCGGACGTCAGGGACGGACTTAAGCCTGTTCACAGGCGTATAATATACACCATGTATGAAGACGGGCTTGGAAGCGACAAGCCCTACAGAAAGTCTGCCACAACAGTCGGTGCCGTTCTGGGAAACTATCACCCACACGGCGATTCATCGGTATACGATGCCCTGGTACGTCTTGCTCAGGATTTTTCTTTAAGATACCCTCTGATAGACGGTAAGGGTAACTTTGGCTCGATAGACGGTCATCCACCTGCTGCATACAGGTATACTGAGGCAAGACTGGCCAAGATAGCAAACGAAATGCTTCGGGATATAGGAAAGGAAACCGTCGAATTTATTCCGAATTTTGATGAAAGAAAAAAAGAACCTCATGTTCTGCCGTCACGCTTTCCTAATTTGCTGGTAAACGGCTCCTCGGGAATTGCCGTGGGGATGGCAACAAATATTCCTCCCCACAATATGACAGAGGTAATAAACGCCACTATCTGTGTTATCCGGAATTCAGACGCAGAACTGGAAGACATAATGGAACACATGAAGGGGCCGGATTTCCCTACAGGCGGAATAATTATGGGAAGAGCCGGAATAAGAGCTGCCTACGCAACAGGAAAAGGCAGAATAAAGTTGCGCGCAAAAGCGGAAATTGAAGAATATTCCCAGGGCCGCAACAGGATTATAGTCACCGAAATACCATATCAGGTCAACAAATCAAATCTGATAAAGAACATAGCCGATCAGGTAAGAGATAAGAGAATAGAAGGTATACATGATATCCGGGACGAATCCGGCAGAGATGGAATGCGAATTGTGTTTGAGCTAAAGAGAGACGCAAATCCGCAGGTTGTTCTTAACAGGTTATATGCCTCTACACAGCTTCAGACCACGTATGCCATAATACTCCTGGCTCTGGTAAATAATCAGAGCCAGCCAAAGGTGCTTTCATTACGAGAGATATTGGACGAGTATATAGCATTTCAACTTGAGATAATCGTTAAAAGAACAGAGTACGATTTGAGAAAAGCCAGGGAAAGAGCCCATGTTCTTGAAGGTCTCAGAATAGCTGTAGATAATATTGATGAAGTCATCGCGATTATTCGTTCCAGCTATAATGACGCGCGGGAACGACTTATGCAAAGATTTAATCTCACAGAGGTACAGGCACAGGCTATACTGGACATGCAGCTGAGAAGGCTGCAGGGTCTGGAACGTGAAAAGATTGAAAAAGAATACAATGAACTACTGGAGAAAATAGCATACTATACGGAAATACTGGGTTCTGAGCAGCTTCGCAAGGATATACTCGTGGAAGAGCTTACAGAGATAAGGGACAAATATGGTGACGAGAGGCGAACTGAAATTGCTATCGTCGAAGATGAAATCGACATAGAAGACTTGATAGACGAAGAAGAGTGTGTTTATACACTGACGAATGCGGGATATATAAAGCGCATGCCTTCAAGTACCTACAGATCACAAAGAAGAGGCGGAAGAGGCATTACGGCAATGACCACTCGTGAAGAGGATTATGTAGAAACGGTATTCACAGCCTCTACCCATGACTATATACTGTTCTTTACAAGCTATGGACGAGTATACAGAAAGAAAGGATACCTTATTCCCGAATCCGGACGAACGTCAAAGGGTACGAATATAGTCAACATAATCCCAATAGAGCCAGATGAAAAAGTGACTGCGATGATACATGTGAGAGATTATAAGCCAGACGTGTATCTGGTAATGGTCACAAAGAAAGGAACTGTAAAAAGACTGAGATTTACTGAGTTGAAGAATATAAGAAATACGGGTATCCGGGCTCTGAGAATTGAGGAAGGCGATGAACTGATATCGGTTAGACAGACTGATGGTAACCAAAATATATTAATTGCGACAAGAGACGGAATGGCAATATGCTTCAATGAAAAAGACGTAAGGCCCATGGGAAGAGCTGCTGCAGGTGTTCGGGGTATATCTCTCAGGACTGGAGACTGGTGTATAGGCGCGGCAAGGATAAGAGCCGGCGGAAGTGTTCTGACTGTCACGGAAAATGGATATGGCAAGAGAACACCCATTGAAGAATATTTTCGCAGAGGCGGGGAACCTCAAAGGCGCGGCGGCATAGGGCTGAAAAATTATCAGATCACTGAAAAGACGGGAAAAGTTGCCGCCATGAAAGTAGTGGATGATGATGACGATATTTTACTGATTTCAGACGATGGAATAATCATCAGAATGGATGTATCGGACATTAATATCTATGGGAGAGCAACCCAGGGTGTGCGGCTAATGCGAGTACCAGAAGGAGTAAGGGTTATATCTATTGCGCGAGCAGAGAAGGAAGCTGAGGAAGAGACCGATGAACCTTAAAAAGGTAAGCATATACACTGACGGGGCTTGCTCAGGCAATCCGGGACCCGGTGGATGGGGAACTATACTAATGTATAAAAAAAACAAAAAGGAGCTATCAGGCGGTGAGGCTATGACAACCAATAACCGCATGGAGCTCATGGCCGTCATAGCAGGACTGGAGGCATTAAAAGAGCCCTGTGATGTAACAGTATTCAGCGATTCAAAGTATATAGTGGATTCAATAAACCTTGGCTGGGCTGAAAAATGGCAGAAGAACGACTGGATGAAGAGCAAAAAGGAAAAAGCAAAAAATCATGAGCTTTGGGAAAGGCTTTTTAAAGCAATGGAGCCCCATAAGGTTGAATTTGTTTGGGTGAAGGGCCATGCTGAGAATGAATTTAATAACAGATGCGATAAAATCGCAGTAGAGCAAAGCAAAAGCTTTTTAAATTAAAAGGGCTCTATGTCAATAGATGGGGTAGAGCCAAAAAAACAACATAAGGCAGACTGTTTACAGTCTGCCTTATGTTGTATAAAAAGTGAGACTGTCTCAACTGGAACTTCACGTTCCTGGTGAGACAGCCCCATTGACGGGCAAAAAAACCATTATTCCCGTAACAGATACACTGATTTACTGCATGTGTGTGCGGGTATATTGCCGCTTGGAACAAAAACCTTGCACCTGAAAAATTCAAAAACGCTGTAAATGTATGAGACTGGCAGAAATTTTGTGTAAATAAGATTAATAATCTTCCTTGATGTCAAGAATAGGAATAGAACTTATTCAAAGCTGAAAGGAAGATTATTTTATGTCAATAGTACCAAAAGAGGCCATA
>JAAYOP010000138.1 GCA_012520295.1 Clostridiales bacterium
ATATTCGCCCGCCGGACCGGAGCTGCCGTTGGGACTGAAAACAAGGGCGTTTTTATCGGAGTCATACAAGGAATCAACCTCCTCAGCCCAGATGCCGGTCACATTGCGCAAGGGGCCGGGAAAGCCGCCCAGGAAACACAGGTCGTTTTCGTCCACATAGCCGCTGAAATATGTGGTAACAAAAACTCCGCCCTCTTTTACAAAACTCTCAATCCTTTCGGCCACTCCCGGGCGAACCATATACAGCATGGGAGCAATCAGTAGCTTATATCCGGAGAAGTCGCAGTCCATATTTATAACATCCACGGGTACACCCTGCTTCCAGAAGGCCCGGTAGTGGTTTTCACAGGTCTGCTGATAATCCTTCTTGTCCCGCCTGAGGGCCTGGGCGTCATCAATCGCCCACCGGTTTTCCCAGTCATATATAATAGCTACCTGGGGTTTCACTGTGGTTCCAAGGACACAGTCCAGCTTTTTGAGGACGGCTCCCAGCTCAGCCACTTCCCGGAATACCCGGGTATTTTCATGCCCGCAGTGGTCCACGACGGCGCCGTGAAGCTTTTCCGAAGAGCCCCGGCTCTTGCGCCACTGGAAATACTGTACCGTATCGGAGCCGTGGGCTACGGCCTGCAGTGAAGAGAGCATGTGCATGCCCGGCCTCTTGAGCTTATTAACCTGCTGCCAGTTGACCAAGCTGGGGGTGCTTTCCATGAGCATGAAGGGTCTGCCCCCCTTCAGAGACCGGTTTATATCGTGAACAAAGGATATTTTGGATGCCAGTTCCCCGGTGCTCAGCCCATCGGAGTGCCAGGAAGGATAGTTGTCCCAGGAGACAATATCCACCTCCCGGGCAAATTTCCAATAATCAAGGCCTGTATAAGTTCCCATGAAATTCGTTGTCACAGGTATATCCGGAGTCAGCTCCCTGATGGGCTTAATTTCGTTTTTAAAAAAGTCAATGGTTTGATCTGTGACAAAACGCTTCCAATCCAGATTGAGACCATGCACAGAGGTCTCTCCAATAGGGGAGGGAGGCTCTATCTGGGACCAGTCGGTATACCTGTGGCTCCAGAAGCCGGTCCACCAGGCCCGGTTGAGATTATCCAGATTGTTATCATATTTTTTCTTCAGCCAGCTTCTGAAGGCCTCCCGGCAGAGCCGGCAGTGGCACTCCCCGCCGTATTCGTTTGAGATATGCCAGACTATCAGCGCCGGATGGTCTTTATACCGCTGGGCCAGTCTCCTGTTAATCTCCTCAGTCTTTTGCCGGTATACGGGAGATGTATAGCAATGGTTATGCCTCTGGCCGTGAAGATTCCTTGTGCGTGTGGGACCGACCCGCAGAACCTCCGGGTATTTTTGAGAAAGCCAGGCGGGCCTTGCCCCGCTGGGTGTGGCAAGTATGGCATAGGCTTGGTTTTCAGCCAGCTTGTCCATGATCGTATCCAGCCAGCCGAATTCATATCTGCCTTCCTCAGGCTCCAGGGCGGACCAGGCGAAAATGCCGACGGACATGGCGTTACAGCCTGCAAGCTTCATAAGGCGCATATCCTCGTCCCATATCTCGGGCGTTTCAATCCACTGGTCCGGATTATAGTCTGCTCCGTGCAGGATATGCTGGCATTTATTGCTTATGGGCGGGTAACTCTCCATAGTTTTCACACCTCTTTTTGTAAGGTTTGTCACGGATATAGTATCAGCATATGGGTCAAATGACAATAGATAACAGCAGAATGGAACATCTTTGCCGGTGTTCACGTCATAGTATAGCAAATGGACATATCTGGAAAAAGGTTGAAAGGACAGTTTTATGAAAAGACTAAAAGCTATAGCGTTTTTTGCCCTTGTAATTTTTATGCTGATGGGAAGTACTGCAGCGTCCCAATATACGCCCAGATACGTTAAGGAGGCGGATATATTGTGTCGGCTGGGTTTATTCACAGGAACAGGTGAGGGTTATGAGCTGGAGCGCCCTCCCACCAAAACGGAGGCTCTTGTGCTGATTATCCGCTTGCTCGGCGCAGATGCCGAGGCAAAAAACTGCCAGGCACAAAACCCCTTCCCGGATGTGCCCCCCTGGGCGGACAGGTATGTGGCATGGGCATATGAACAGGGGCTTATAAAGGACATGCCCGGTGCTCATTTCGAAGGGATGGAAAAAGCCGAAGCGGGAGAATTTTTGACATTTGTTCTCCGCGCCCTGGGCTATGACGACGGTACAGATGATTTCAGTGCTGAAAAGGCGGTGGAAAAAGCCGGGGAAATTGGATTGATTCCCGCCGGGGTATATGGTAAAGATGAGGCCGAATTTTTGCGGGATGACTGTGTCCATATATGCTACAGCGCCCTGACAAAGCTTATGAAGTCCGGTATCACTCTGGTCGAGCACCTTATCTCACAAGGGGTAATCAGCATGGAAGATGCATATGAATATGGGCTTGTCACACAGGTTAAGAGCTATGTGGTGGCCTGTATAGGGGACAGTTTTACATCGGGATTCGGGCTCCAGGACCCGGCTTTGGAAGCCTATCCGGCTGTTTTATCTGCTCTGGAGGGTGAATACGCTTTCACTGCGGAAAGCTACGCCTATTCCATGCTGACAGTCGATTTTGAAAGCAGGCTCTCATATGCAAAATCCAGGGTCTGTGCCAAGAGCATGAAGACAAAAGCGGATATTGTGCTTGTGGCATTGGGCGCAAACGATGCCATCTGGTCCGGTGAGCAGACGGATTTTGCCGAGGACTATGAAGAGCTTTTAAATATGTATATTAACCTGCCCACGGAGCCTAGGGTTATTGTTGTGACTCCGCCCCGTCTTTTCGGACTGGAGAGCTATGGAGAACTTATGGCTGTGATTGTGGAAGACGAAAGGGAGGTAGCCGGCAAGCTTGGGCTGGATATCATAGATGTCTACGCCTTCTCCGAGAGCATGGAGACGGAAGAGCACTGTGACGACAACCTGCATATGAATGAGCAGGGGCATAGGCTTGTTGCCCGGTTTATATATGACCAGCTGTGCAGGATACTGTCGGATTAACGGAAACAGAGCATAAAAAACTCCTCACCGCAGTTTTTAAATGAAGGTGAGGAGCTTTTTCTTACCGGTAAAAGGAGAGACACCGATGGCCTTTATTTTTTATGGCAAAATGATGCCTCCGGACAGGTGTTGCAGTTGCAGCCAATTGATTTTCCGCTTTTTTTCTTTTTTATGAGGCTGATGGAGATCCATGTAACTATGCCCAACAAGAGGGCGCTTATAATGATTGTTCCAAGGTTTTTAGCTATGAATGCTATCATTCTTTTTACTCCTTCCGGTCAGGCCCCTACCCTGACAGAGCGCACTTCCTAGACCCAGATCTTGCCTGCCGTTTCCCGGCTGACGGCAATCCTGGAATCCTTGATGTTTACGATCACATTTCCGTCGATCTCCGAGATGACCGTCACTTCGCTGCCGACCACAAAACCCAGCCTCTCAAGGTGTTTTCTGGTTTCTGCCTTGCCCATAATCTTCTTAATATAGTTTTTTTCTCCCGGCATTGCCATGGTTAAGGGCATCATCTAACCCCCTGCCTATGTGATATATAATAGGAATAAGCTTTATTTATACGCGGGTTAGGAACAGCTAACTGGCAATAGGTTAGCATAGACTAACTTCTTTGTCAATAGATATTTTCAAAATTTTCCGAACAGGAATAATGCCCACTGGACAAATGCTTTCCCATTATGCGTTTGATGCCTGCCTGAATTGATTTGCGGGCATACGCCACAGCTCAATTCAGGCAGGCATCAAATAGATTAAAAGGCGAGGGGAGCCCCAAAGTATGACAAAGCGTAATTCCTTTAATATTTTTTATTGCTGCCGGGCATTATTGCCCTTTACAATTGGAAAAATTTTATATATAATAACAACAAATTGGGATTGCGCTCGCCAAGTGGAAAATATTCAAATCATTGGATTTTTGACTTGTGGCACCATCAGTTACATAAATGAGCAAGCCAATCGTCTTTGGCGATTAAAAAATTATAGGAGGTTGAAAAATGGCATTAAACGGAACCTACAAAACTATATCTGAATCCCAGTTTGGGAAGACGGAGGCAATTTTCCATTTCAAGACGGAGGGTAATGTTCTGACCGGCACAAATGAGGTCATGGGTCAGACTCTCACCATTCAAGATGGCAAGATTGACGGAAACAGCTTTGAGTTTAAGGAGAAAATGGATTCCCCGATGGGAGCAACGGAGTTTACATTCAAGGGAACCTTTGACGGGGATAATATTTCCGGAAATATCATAACACAGATGGGCACGACACCCTTTAAAGGCAGCCGAATCGGCTGATTCGAAAAGGAAATTACTGAAAAACAGGAAAGGGGCTGTCTCAACTTGAACTTTTCGTTCTTGGTGAGATGGCCCCTTATAATGACGAATATCAGGTTGACCTATATGACGAATAATGAAAGCAATCCCGTATTTTTGCAGAAATATTCATCGCAAAGGATGTGTCTTTTTTGGCAGGACCAGTTCCTCCCGAATGCTCCCCTGTTCTCCCAGGGGATTTTTATTTCGGGATTTTCAAATTAACCGCCAGGGAAAGCCATCTAAGATGACTCCAGAGTTGTAATGTTCGCAGGCAGCAGCTTCCAGTTCTCAGCAGGGAACAAAAGATACTCACATTATGAACACAGCGGAGAGATAACAATACGCCGGTATGGGGATTTGACAGAGCGGGAGCGGAGTTTAAACAGGCAAACGACACTCGGAACTATATAGGCTAAAACTCCTTAGTGGAAAGCACCCTCTTTTTCCATTTGATAAATCATATTTTCCAGAGCTGTGAAAGGGAGGAAAACTCATTGACAAAAACAGCAATATGTAGGAAGATATTATAAATATACTATAAATACTGATTAAATGGGAGAATTCAAACATGATAAGACTTGAGACCGAAAGAATGATCCTGCGACCCCTTGGAACCGGCGATTTTGATGCCTTCTACAGCTATAGGTCTGTTCCTGAGAATATGACCTACATGATTTTTGGTCCGGATACGCCTGAATCGGCAAAGGGCTTTCTTGCAATGTGCGAAAACTGGTGGAAGGAGGATCCGCCAAAGATTTATGAATTTGCCGCCGTACTCAGGGACGGCGGGAATATGATCGGAAACTGCGGCCTGTATATGGACGATGAGAAACGTGTCACTGCTATGCTGGGCTGGTGCATACACAGGGACTATTGGAACCGGGGGTATGCCACCGAGTTTGTGAAGGCCTTGCTGAAATTTGGCTTTGAGGACTTAAATCTGCATCGCATCCATGCCGAATGCAATGCAGACAATATTGCCAGCGCCAGGGTCATGGAAAAGGCGGGCATGCGGAGAGAGGGACACTTTATAAAAAATCGTTTCGACCGTGTGGGTGATAAAAAAATGTGGTACGATGAATTCTTCTACGGTATTCTCCAGGAGGAGTACTTGGCCCGGAAGGATAAATAATGTCCACTGAACAGATTTACGGTCACACGCCCCAATTCCATTGTGCTGCAAACAGGCATTAGATAGAAAACAGGGACATGTCAGGTGCGGTTATTTGAGAGATATTCTCAAAAACCGCACTTGAATTATAATATGCCATATTGCGGGTTGTTTATGTTCATTGACAAAAGGCAGAAACGATGTTACTATATCTGGAGACAATAGAATATAATGCTAACACTGGCGCAAAATGAGCATATGCCTCGTTATGTATTCAGTGTGTTCAGCAGCCTGAGATAGTGGTTGGCTTCGCGGTATACGTGGTCTGCCAGTAATGGGGGTATTACAGATTTAATACTGCATTTGAGCAGGCCTTCCGTAGCCGCCTTTTTATAATCTATTATGCCCTGGGTGGCATCAGTGCTTTTTTGGATAATCAGCCTCTCTGCCGCTTTTATACACTCATCCACCAGCCCTTCAAACCTCTTTGCGGTTTTTTCGGCGGTTTCCTTCAGGCGTTTTTCCGTTGGGTCCAGCATCCCGTCGATAAACTGGGCGTGCTCGGCCATTATGTTGTTCCAAAAATTCAGTTCGTTACACAGAGGTTTTATCAGAAGCCTTCTGTCCATGAGATATTTTAAAATCTCCAGATAATACTCCGCCTCCTGGGTGATGTGCTCCAACATCTCGGGATACAGGGGGATAAATATTTTGCACTCGGATACGAGGGAGAGCAGTTTTTTCTTAAAAGTGATAACTTCCGCAAGGAAGCTGTATGACCTTCTGTTTATATCCGAGAGCCTGTTTTCCAGATCTTCTATATTGGAATTTGAATTGTCGGCAAGCCTGAGCTCCTCTTTTGTGATTTGCGTATTGATGCCGGCTCCGGTCAGCCGGGAGGTTAGTTCCTCCGCTCTCAGAGTATAAGGCGTGACTATTGAATTTGACTTAAGTGCGCTATCAGATATAGCGCCCCCGGCATGCTCAGCTGTTTCAGCCAGGAGTTTTTCATAACCCTGTTTGAGCACCTTGGCCTTTTCCTTCAGAGCTGTTTCAGCCGGCGTGATATTTGTTTCCAGAAAAAATAAGTGTTCCTTCATGATCCTTTGGAAAAAAAGATTCATTTCAAGGGATACCTGTATAAAATCTTCTCTTGACAGCATTATCTCGCGCCCTTTCATAGCATTATCGATATCCGTTTAGCATTTAGGACATCAATTTATAGTATTCAATATAAAAGAGCATGTTACAGATTGAATATTCGAAGGTTTGCGTGAAAGATGAGCATCAAATAAACTCCGCAGAGGCGCAATCCTCCATAAATCATTAAATTTTGCAATTCTTTGGAGGCTAATATGAAGCGAACTATATCCATAATCCTTGTTTTGACGCTGTCTGTCGTACTTTTTGTCGGATGCGGCAAGACAGGGGGCAAAGACGAAAAAACGGCTTCGGTTGACCCGGATTATGTCTATGTGAGCGAGTACATACAGCTGCCGGAGGAGGTTACCGAGGTGCGGTCACCCGTTCTCATTGGCGACACTGTGTATTTTGCCGTGCCCCTTCAAGCCGGCATGACCAATCAGTTCGGCATACAGGCTGTTAAAGAGCAGCTTTGCAAAATCGGTGTTGACGGAACGGGCTTTGAGATAATTGAGGGGTTTGCTCATCCGGAGCTGCCGGAGACCGCATTTGAGGGCAGTATGTGGAGTATCAGCAAAATTCTTCCGGCAGACGAAACCCATATCTGGATCTTTGAGACCGGGGATTTCGGATATTTTGACTCTGACTCATTTCAATTTGTAAATGATTCGCGAAGCAACCTGCGGAAGATAGAGCTTTCAACCGGCACTTCAGTTTTGGAAATAAGTATTGAGGGGCAGAGCGGCGGTATGTTGATGTTTTCATTCGGCGGAAGAGCGCCAACGCCCCTCACGATGGATAGGGACGGAAATATCTATGTTTCCGGACTGGACAATAAAATCATGATGTACTCGCCCGGGGGCGAGGAAATAGGAAGCGTATCTGTTCCCTCAGGAAATATAATATCCGACCTGATAACGGCACCCGACGGTAAGGCATGTGTTATATACAGCGATATAAGCGGTAAAGTAATGCTTGCGCCGATAAATAAGGCCATGAAGAGTCTGGAAACCGTATATGATATGCCTATGATTCGCGGCAGGCCGGTCATGCTCCCAGGCAAGTCGGCCGGTATCACCTTTTATGACGATAACTCCCTGTATGCCCTTGAGCCTGGCAGTGACAGGAGAATCGAGCTGATAAACTGGATAGACTGTGATATAGACGGAACCAGTCTGACGGTTATTGGCGCCCAGGACGAAAACATGGTGCTCTGCAGCTTGGCAACTTATCCTTCTTCCGGCTTGAGTGATATGCTGAGCTTGGCGGGAGCAGGTGGGATTAGTATCCCGGGCATGGAATTGCTCATGTCGGGCCCGGAGAAAACCGAATTTGTAATCCTCCGCAAAACTCCTACCTCCGAGGTAAAGCAGAAAACCACACTGACGCTGGCTGTTAACGGATTGGACAGCTTTATGCGCACAGCTGTTCTGGACTTCAATAAGCGAGACCCGGAGTACAGGGTAAGGGTGGTTGACTACAGTGTACATAATACGATGGATGATTTTATGGCGGGGATAACAAAACTCAACACCGAGATAATTTCCGGAAACAGTCCCGATATTATCCAGACCAGGAACCTACCCTTCAGGACATATGTCTCAAAAGGCCTGCTGGAGGACCTTTATCCGTATCTTGATAATGATACGGAGCTGGGAGGGCGTGACGCGGTGCTCTCGGCATTTCGCACCGCCCTGGAGTCTGATGGGAAGCTCTGCAGGATTGGCTCCGGCTTTTGGATAACCAGTCTTGTGGGAAATGCGGATGTGGTCGGTCCGGAAATAGGCTGGAATATGGATGAGCTCAATGCCGTTCTGTCCGAACTACCCGAAGATACAGGAATACTGCCCTATTACGCCACACGCGACATGGTGCTGGATCTGGTTTTCACCTATAATCTTGACGAGTATGTCAATTACAAAACTGGCGAAAGCACAGTGAATACGCCGGAATTCATAAAGCTTTTGGAACTTGTCAAGTCCTTCCCCGAGACCTTTGACTGGAGCGGCTGGATGGGCCAGATATTGGATGAGAATTCAGAAATAATGTCCGGCAGGCAGCTTTTGCAGATGGGGACATTCAATGGCTTTGGCCAGCTTTTGAGCACGGATGCACTGTTCGGCGGCAAAGCGGCGTTCAAGGGCTTCCCGTGCCAGACTAAAAACGGCTTTGCCTTTGAGCCCATGCTCTGTATCGCCATGTCGTCCCAAAGCGAGCATAAGGATGGAAGCTGGAGGTTTATCCGCACAATTCTGACCGAGGAATTCCAGAAAAGAAATACAATGGTGTTTCCCAGCAATCAGAAGTGCTTCGACCTTGCGGTTCAATCGGCAATGACGGAAAATACAGAGCCTTCTTACAGTATAATGGGAATGGATTTAAGCTCTCTGCTGGGAGATGCTGACCTTGGAGGCAGCAAGGATACGGATGGCGACGGGGTGGCGGACGTATATCCGAAGGGCTTTTTAAACGGCCCAAACGGTGAGTTGATGTTCTACTATGCAATGACCCAGGAGCAATATGAGCGCTTCATGGATTTTATAAACCAAATAAGTCGTGTGACCGAGCGGGATGAAACTCTTGTGGGCATTGTGCGCGATGAAGTGGGCGCCTTCTTTAACAGCCAAAAAAGCGCCGGGGAAACTGCCGAACTTATCCAGATTCGCGTTCAGCTCTACCTGAACGAGCAAAAATAATATAATGGAACATATTGACATTGGCAATGCCTGATGTTACATTTATAAAAACATGTTTCCGTGCCTTTCAATCTAAGGGGATGACCTATGATTGTCCGGCCTGGGCAAACACTTCGCTGTTTGCTCACGGGGTCAATATCAGAAATGATCTGGCCTTCACATTTGAGAAGGAAACAAAACAAAAGCTATATCTTCATAGCTTCTGACCGCAGACAGCGGCAGTCTGTTTTGTTTACTTCAGACAGGCTGCCCTTTTCTTTGCTTCCGACAGCTTCTTTGATACAAGCTAATCATCACCCAACACGGGTTTCGGGGCGTGCTCCTGGCGGGGAAGGAACACGCCCCATCCTCCATATCCGGGGGTTTATAATCTGCTGAAAAATGTGGTATGAATATGATTGGAGCCATTCAGGTAAAAGGGAAACCGGTGGATATATCACCGGCTGAAAAAAACGCTCTGCAAATACTTAAAAACTCAGCCCTCTTCAGCGGTTTATCTGAAGGGGAGCTTGTGGAGCTGCTTCCTTTTTTTAAGCCTGTGTTAAAAAACTATGCCAGGGAGAATATTATCATCGAGGAAGGGGACCCTGTCAGTCAAATAGGGTTTGTTGTCAGAGGGCGCATTGTGGCCAGAAAGATGACGGGTGGGGGCCATATACATATTCTCGCTATGCATGAGACTGGAGATGTTTTTGGTTTTGACGGGGTGTTTTCCTCCCTGGGAACCAGCCCCCTGACCTTTACTGCCGACACGGACTGCACAGCCTTGTTTATATCATCATCATGCTTTTTTGGCCATAGGAGCAGGGCGGGAATGCGGCTACTGGAAAACGCCAGTCAAATGCTGGCCGATAAATGCGTACGTCTTCTGTATAAGGCCGATGTCCTGTCCAAGAAATCTCTGCGGGAGCGCATACTGACCTATTTTGGCATCCTGACCACGAAGAGCCAAAGCAATGCGTTTACCCTTAAAATGTCCCGGGAGCAACTTGCTCAATACCTGTGTGTGAACCGAAGCGCCCTGTCAAGAGAGCTGAGCCGCATGCAGAAAGAGGGCATAATCAAAATGAAGCCGGAAGGGCTGGTGTTTATAAATCCCAAAAAAGCCTGATAAAAATTAACCGGGAGCTTTGTCAAAAGGCTCCCGGTTAATTTTTGTTAATTTTATCAAAATTTGCAGCAGGTTGCCGAGCGGCTCGAATTCTGGTGATGGACGAGCTAACAGCCAACCTGGATTATTGCAATCGGGTTAAAAAGCTTCAGGTTATAAAAGGCCTGGCTGCTCAGAATTAGGCGATACTAATGACCTCCCACTATCCTGACCATGTATTTTTAGCGTGTGCTAAGGCAATTCTTATGGGGGATAGCTGGTTATGATCCAGGGACATCCGGAGGATGTTGTCACAACTGAAAGCCTGACTAAGCTCTATTCCACGCCCGTCTGTGTCACCGAGGCGGAGGCAGAGGAAATCATCGCTTGGGGGTAATTTCAAAACTTTTGAAATTAAAGGCAGTTTAGTTGTGTTTCCAACATATTGAAATGAGAATGTATGGTATATTGTATTTAAAATAGAGGGAACTTGAATTGGGGAACCTGAAGGAGAGTGCAAAATGGATACAGGGAAGGATTTAATGCTGAGGGAAACGGTTGACACCGTAAGGAATATACTGGGCGATGAGATTGAGGGAATAACCGTAGAAAGGGCGGTTCTGGGCCTTTTTTTCACGGGGGTTAAGCTGAGCTGCGGCCACGGGGGACTGGCATTCACACCTATTAAGGAAATACCCGAGGCTGTATGCTGTCCCAGCTCCGCCAAAGCCATGCCCCTGTCCGGCAAGCTGTCGGGAAGAGGGGCGCAGGCATATCTGGATGATATTTTCAGCGGGAATGTGCTGAAAAAAGCCCTGGGAATAGCAGTACTCAATGCTCTGAGTACGTATTGCCGGGAGAAGATGCCGGGCAGTATATATGATATTTTTATGGGCGCTGATGCTTTTGACATGGCGGACATCACTCCGGGCTCAAAAACGGTTGTGGTTGGAGCACTGGTGCCCATGCTCAAAAGACTCATAAGGGAAGAGCGTGATTTTAAGGTTCTTGAAATGGATCCCTCCACGCTTAAGCCCCGGGAGCTGGAGCATTATGCGCCGCCCTCGGATGCAGGCAAATATGTACCGGAGGCAGACACTCTGGTCATCACCGGGGTTACGGTTCTCAATGATACGCTTCCGGATATACTGAAATACGCCAGGACGGGAGCGGAGATAATCGTGACCGGTCCCACGGCCAGCATGCTGCCGGACGCTTTTTTCAAAAGAGGGGTTACCATGATGGGGGGAATTGTTGCCACTAAGCCCGATGAGCTCCTGGATGTTATTGCCGAAGGGGGCTCAGGCTACCATTTCTTCGGAAAATCGGCCGAGAGGATGGTTATCAGAAACAAAAAGCAGTCGATATAATAACCGATTAAATCATGCCTGATTATTCATATTCAGGCAATTTTTATGTATAATTACAGAAAAGTGTAGTATCATTAAATCCAGTATAAAACAGTGGTATCACGGAGGTTTTGATAAAGATTGCGGCGAAACGGAGGTAAGGGACAACCATGAGAATCCTGTTTGTAAACATTCCTGCGGGAACGCAGGAGGGTGAATTCGGAGATTTCGCAAAAAACGCATATGTGCCTCTTTTGAGGAAGAATCTGGCCCTCACCAAATCTCCTGACACGCAGATCGTCTTCCGCTTCTGTGAATGGGGGCTGGGCCCCATTGATATGGCGTATTACCGTTATATCGACCACCTGGCCTCTCGAATGGTTTACTATTCGGCCAGAAATGCCCGGGAGGAGGGTTTTGACGCGGTGGTGATTAACTGCTTCGGAGACCCGATGCTCTGGGAGCTCAGGCAGGCAATTGATATTCCCGTAGTTGGTATTGGTGAGTCCTCCATGCTCTTTGCTGCCATGATGGGCTATAAATTCGGCATCGTGCACATATCCCCCTACAACATACCGGAAACTGAGGAGCACATGGCGAAATACGGCGTAAGAGACCGCTGCGCCGGTCTTCGTCCCATAGAGGGATGGGATTCGGGGCTGGAGGAGGGATTGACTCACTCGGAGGAAACAATAAAAGCCTTCAAATCAACTGCCCGCAGGCTGATTGAGGAGGGGGCTGAGGTGATTATACCCGGTTGCTCCCTTATGTCACCCACTGTGCGCATGGCGCCTGGAGCCGAGGATAAGTTTCCCGGGGGGCTAACCCATGTGGAAGGGGCTCCCCTTGTGGACGTTTTAAGCGTGACCCTGAAAACGGCGGAGGCAATGGCCGGCCTGTATCAGGCGGGCTCGGGCTGGATTAGCCGGAAGCTGCTCTATGCCCAGCCGCCCCAAAGGGTATTGGAAATATCAAAGCCCGTAACGGAAAACATGAATTTCAGGTTTTGGGATATCGATTACTGAGAAAGGAGGGTTTTAATGGCGTATGTGGAAGGAGAAATAACCGGGCTTCGCCCGGCGTCCGGCAGGCTGACCGGCAAGGTGGCCATTATCACTGGCTCCACCTCAGGCATCGGAAGAGCAAGCGCAATCCTGTTCGCCTGGGAGGGGGCCAAGGTGGTGGTGGTTGGCCGCAGAGTCGACAGGGGGGAGGCAGTTGTTAAAACCATCCGGGCAAATGGCGGGGAGGCCATTTATGTCAGGGCAGATATGACCTTGGAAGCGGACATGGAGAATGTGGTCAACACCACTGTGAATACCTTCGGCAGGATTGACATATTGTTTAATAATGCTGGTTATATGATGAACAAGCCCGCCCTTGAAATAACCCGGGAGGATTGGGACCTTTTCCTCAATCTGGACGCCTATTCCTATCTGCGTATGATGCAGCTGACCATTCCCATCATGGAAAAGCAGGGCGGGGGAGCGATTTTGAACTGTACCTCTCTTGCCGCTGTGGACAGTAAAATTCCCGACAATACTCTTTACGGCTTTGTAAAAGCCGGAGTTAACCATATGTCCCGGGTGATAGCAAATGAATATGCCCACAAAAACATCCGGGTAAACACGTTGCTCCCGGGGCTGATAGCCACTGAAATGGTTCTAACCGGCCCAAATGCCGAGAGATTCGACTATATTAAAACCCTCAATCCCATGGAAAGAGCCGGTACTCCGATGGAAACGGCATACGCCGCGCTGTTTCTGGTGTCCGATGAAGCTTCATATATAACAGCCACGTCTCTTGTGATAGACGGCGGAAGCCGGGGCAGCAGCGGAGTATAAACAAACCGGTTAGTGTGGAAAAAATACTGGATAAGCTTAAGAAAAGTTCGTTCGGATTTATAAAATCCATTGACTTACAGGGGAAAGTGCTGTATAATCTGCACAATAATAACATTAAAAACTGGGAGGATTTGACGATGAATCTCGCTGAAAAATTCGCTAAGAAAGCAGGAGCCCTTTCTATAGGACAGTATTGTCCGCCCCGTTGCTTCGAGCTGGCAGGAAAACGCTTTGATTTTGTCATGGATACCGGTGAGGATACCGGAGACGCGGTTCTCAATTTTCTTGACGAAGAGCAGGTTGAGTGGAGCATTAAGGGGGGCGAGGCCCTTAAGGTGGATAAATACGAATGCAGAAAGGCCGACGACTGGACATATCTTGTCACCTACTGCCTGTCCGGCGCAACTCCCCGGGAAAACCACACATGGATTATCGACAAGGAGCAGATGCTGGTTACATTTCTGCGCTGTACCCTTGGTGAAAACCCATACTGGCCATATCTCATAGAAAGCCACTTCACCTTCGGTTATATTAAGGAAGAGGGCAAGGAGCATACCGACCTGAGACGTCACGGCTTTACGGACGATGTGGCGGGAACCGGCGTCAAATGGGTATACGGACACGAGCTTGCCACAGTACATGTCTACTACAGCACAAATTGGTACCGTATTACATATCCCAAGGATGCGGTTAGATCTGAAGAGGCTACCGAGACGAACAAGATGTTCAACGAAATGATGAAGGCTCTGCCGGGCTCGGACGAACCTGCCTACTATGTGAAGATAAAAGAAGGTATGTACCTTGTGAGCGTAACAGAGCAGAACATGGAAAAAATCCTGGGAGATAAGGTTGGTTTCAGAAGCGATACCCTCTGCTTCCTGGACAACTGGAACCGTATGTACAGTGTGGGCAGAGGCTTTGGAACCTCCACAATGGGTGAAAAGGAAAGTGAGATATTCGTTATGATTGGAAAATACGGTGTACCCGAGGAGGTAGACGAGCATTTTTTTACGAATCCAAACCCCTACCTGGTGTAGAGGGTTAAGCATACGGGGCAGCGTTGCGGCGCTGCCCCGACGCTTTTTTGGAGCATTTTAATAAAAAACACAAGCTTTCCTTTGATTTACAAAAATATCATGTTATTATTGTTATTGTATTTACTTGCGATGCAGGTTTAAACTGTTTGTTTGACTGGTATCCTGTCCAATCGTGAGGGAGATGAAAACAAAAGCTCAGGAAGGAAGTACATATGTTTTGCAGTATCCTTTTTCCTACTCATGGGCAGCACAGCCTGCCCCAAAAAACTACCGAACCGGATTGTTTCAAGGATCTGAATCTGGATCAGATTATTCAGCCGCTTTTATTGGAAAATAAAGAATTTCAACTGGAGGGCTATTTCTATACCTCGTTAAATGATAAACAAGTCGTCATATACCGCCAGGAGATTATGAAAGAGCTGGAGGATGAGAGCCTGTGCTCCCTTTTTAAAAGCTTTTCCGATGCTGTCAATGGTCTCCAAAAATATATGGAGGAAATAAAAGAATACGATGACGATTACCTTACCAAGGGAAAAATCCTCCATTGCGCCGAGCAGTATTGTTGGCAGGTTTCGGAGCTCTCAAAGGCTCTCTCCCGGAGAGGTCTCACTTCGCCCGGCCTTTCCGGCTTTAAGTCATATCTTTCGGAATACACCGGGTCGGCTGAATTCATAAAGCTGGAAGAGGAAGTTTCAAAGCTTCGGGAAAAGCTGTCTTCAGTTGAATACTGTATGCTTATAAAAAATGACACAATCAAAATACGGGAGTATGAAGAGCAGGAAGATCATTCGATTAAGATTCTTGAGCTTTTTGAAAGGTTCCGTCAGGGAGATGTGAAGGAGTTCAGGCATATTTTGCCGGAAGACCCCGAGGCTCCTCATGTGGAGGCAGCGATACTGGATATAGTTGCGGATTTATACAAAGATGCATTTAAGGCACTTGACGGCTTTTGTGAAAATCAAGGGGATTTCTTTGATGGTGTACTCTCCGAATTTGCACGTGAAATACGGTTCTACATTTCGTGGCTGGAGCATATCCGGCAGCTTCGCAACATGGGGCTCAGCTTCAACTATCCTACAATCTGTGATAAAAAGGACAATCTATACTGCTATGATATGTTCGACCTTGCCCTGGGATTTATGCTGGAGCATAAATCCCAGCACAAAGTTATTACAAACAATTTTACACTGGAAGCTCCGGAGCGCATTATAGTTATAACCGGCCCTAATCAGGGAGGAAAGACGACTTTTGCCCGCGCCTTCGGGCAGCTTCACTGGCTGGCTTCCCTGGGGCTGTGTGTGCCGGGCTCAAAATCCGCCCTATGTCTTTTTGACAATATTTATACCCATTTCGGTGTAGAAGAGGACTTGGAGACATTGAGCGGGAAACTGATGGACGACCTGAAGCGGCTTCGTGACATCCAGTCTAAAGCTACGGAAAACAGCATTATCATCGTCAATGAGATATACTCGTCAACAACTCTTATGGACGCTCTGACCCTGGGGGGGCGGATGATGGATTATTTTGCGGAGCTTGGAGCTCTGGCGGTTTGTGTGACCTTCCTGGACGAGTTGGCTTCCCATGGCGAGGAGACGGTCAGCATGATGAGTACGGTGGAAGAGGAGGATCCCGCTCGCCGTACCTTTAAGATAGTCAGGAAGCCTCCGGACGGCTTGGCATATGCCATGCATATTGCCGGGAAGTATGGGCTCAGATATGACCAGCTGGATGGGAGGCTGCGCAAATGAAAGCAAACCTGATGTTTTGTGACAGAGATTTCAGGTCGGAGGTATTCTTTGGAAAGGATACTCTGGAAACTGATTTGGAAATAAAGCATATAATATCAGCCATGTCCAGGGGAGACAAGGCCATAGCAGCTGCCTGTTCGGATGCCATATTCAACCCCCTCATGTCTATTGAGGAAATTCAATATCGCCAGGAAGCACTCAAAGACGCCCTGTCAAATCCACAGGTGGTCAGAGAGCTGTATGACATTGCCACAGAGCTGTTTACGCGGAAAAAGGAATCCTATTTCAGGCTGTCCACATCACAGTTTTTATCCAATAATTTTACAAATGCCATTGCCCTTCTGAAAATATACATGGAAATGCTCTTAAAGCTCAGGGGCGTAGCGGATTTAAATTCGGAGCCGTTTAAATCCCAGGCCTTTGTAAATTTGATGGAAAGACTCAAAAGTGAATTGAGTGATGACTATTTTAAAGAGGTTCGCGCAAATCTGGATGAGCTGAAGGATACGAATGAAATATTAATCGGCGTAAAACTCGGCGGATATAATCAGGGCGCCGGCTACAGGCTGCTTCGAAAAAACCGCAAGGGATTTCGCCGGAGATGGACCTTCGCGCCCTCCTATACCGTATCAAAGCAGGATCAGGAAGGGCTGAGCGATTTGCAGCTTCGCCGGGAGAGGGCAATCAATGAGGTGACAAACGCCCTTGTTCAGGCTGTCGAGCATATTGAGAATTTTTTCACCGCTCTGCAGACAGAGCTTGCCTTTTATGTGGGCTGTATCAACCTCAGGGATTGCCTCAGGGAGCTGGGAATGCCCACATGTATACCGTGTCTGCTGCCCTTTGAGCAGGAAGATCGATCCTGGAGCGGGCTCTACGACATGAGTCTTGTTCTGACAAAAAAAGCTCCCGTCACCGCCAATGACCTTGAAATGAAAAATACAAGACTGTGTATTATTACCGGTGCAAATCAAGGGGGTAAGACCACCTTCCTGAGAAGCTTCGGGCAGGCACAGCTCATGGCCCAGTGCGGGATGTTTGTGGGAGCGGAGAGCTTTACGGCTCCGATGCGAAAGGGAATTTTCACTCATTTCAGAAAAGAAGAAGACGCCTATATGAAAAGCGGAAAGCTGGACGAGGAGCTGGCCCGAATGAGCAGGCTGGCCGAACATCTTCAAAGAGGCTGTCTTGTACTGTTCAATGAATCCTTTGCCGCCACAAATGAAAGGGAGGGCTCTGAAATCTGCCGGAATATAATCCAGGCCCTTGTGGACAATGAGATAGAGGTTTTTTCGGTGACCCACCTTTATACCTTTGCTGACGCATTCAGAGGCTATCGGAAGGTCCGGTACCTTCGGGCTCAGCGTCTGGAGAGCGGGGAGAGAACCTATAAAATCATACCGGGTGAGCCTCTGCAAACCGCCTACGGTGAGGATTTGTATAAAAAGATTTTCGCATAGACAAAGTAAATCCATACCCTAAAGTTAAGGAAAAATATGTTAGGGGAGCATATGCTTTCGTACCTGGGCGTATGCAGAACCTTAGTGTAAAATTATAATTGGCAAAAATAAAGGAGGAATAGCAAAACCTATTCCCCCTGCATGCGAAACCTGTTAAGATGAGTTTGTAAACCAACATAAAAACAAGGAGATGCATGCAAGATG
>JAAYOP010000139.1 GCA_012520295.1 Clostridiales bacterium
CATCTTGCATGCATCTCCTTGTTTTTATGTTGGTTTACAAACTCATCTTAACAGGTTTCGCATGCAGGGGGAATAGGTTTTGCTATTCCTCCTTTATTTTTGCCAATTATAATTTTACACTAAGCATGCGTATAAGCGTGCGCATAAGCGACTTGTAGCAAATACTATATGATGCTATAATTGGTACTTACAGAAATTATAGTATAATATAAGGAAGCAGGGTGTATGTCAATGAAAAAAGAAAAACTAAATGAATACGGCAAATACTTGGAAACCCATTTGAAGCTTCGAACCTTCCCCTTGGCAGTCAAGTGGTATGAAAACCTTGACGAGGTTCCACAGGAAGCCATATTCCCAAAACGGGATATGGGAAAGAAAATCGCCTTTTGCCAGGCTAAGGCCATGGGCAGAACAAAGGGGCTTACCATAGCAATGACAAAGGAAGACCACGGGTGTTGGAACCCGCTGGTAGGCTTCGGATGTGTTGAGTGCCTTCCAAACACACCGGCATTTAACGAAATCATCAAATACATAGGCATTCCTAACATGAAAAAGGCCGCGGAGTTTTTCGAGAGTTTCCCCCGCCTGCCCTTCGACAAATACAAAGCCATAGTGACCGCCCCTCTAAAAAGCTGTACATTTGATCCGGACGTGGTGATTATATACGCAAATACGGACCAGACAAACTATATGCTAAGAGTTGCCAAGTCAATTACAGGCACCACAACCAAAGCCGAGCTTGACGGAATAGACTCCTGTATTTACGCTACAGTGGTTCCCTTTTTGACCGGACAGTTCAAGGTAACCTTCCCGGATCCCGGGGACAGAGAGAGGGCTCTGGCCAGGGATGATGAGGTGATATTCTCTATACCGGCAGTACTTTTGGATGAATTCATTAAAACTTTAAAGACCATGGAGGGCTTTGGGATGGCATATGATTTTTCAAGAACCGAGTATCCTCTGGATTTTCCCAAACCGCCCTTTTACACCGCGCTGTTTAAAATGTGGGGGCTGGAATAGCGGGTTGTTGTTTTGTTATTTATATTGTTGTTTTGCCAATAATAAGTTTGACACAGTCCTTTTTACCAATAAGAGCCCAAAAAGTATTTACAAATAACGACGGTTTGTTTATAATAAATGCCTGCAAATGCCTACCGACCATACTGAGCAAGCTCTTGCAGTATTTGGCATAAAGAAATTTTAAGATTGAGGAGAGTAGAAGATGAAAAAACTACTGGTAATTCTTGTTTGCTTCGCACTGGTTTTTTCACTGGCTTCATGCGCTAAGGGCGGAACCGGTGACCAGACTGCCGCTCCCGGTACCAAAGCGCCCGGCAGTGGTGAAGAGACGGCGCCGCCAGATAACGCCGGCGGAGACATCACACTGGAAAACATAAAAATCGGTTTTATCCATATAGGTGATGCCAGCGACAAGGGTTATACCTACAACCATGATTTGGGAACAAAGAAGATGCAGGAAACCTTTGGCCTGAGAGATGAGCAAATAATCAACATGTACAACACTCCGGAATCCAGTGCCTGCGACACAGCTATAAGAGAACTTATTGAAAAAGGCTGCAATATCATATTTGCCACAAGCTTCGGCTTTGAAGACTATATGAAGGCAGCAGCCGCCGAATATCCCGATATCGAGTTCTGTCATGCTACAGGCTACCAGGCCCAGGGCGCGGGACTTGACAACTTCCACAATTACTTCGGAAATATATATGAAGCCCGCTATCTCTCCGGCATCGCCGCCGGACTCAAGACCCAGACCAATAAGCTCGGCTATGTGGCCGCAATGCCCTATGCCGAGTGCATAAGCGGCTTTGACGCTTTCTATCTGGGTGCCCTTTCCGTCAACCCGGATGTCACCATGGAGGTCATCTATACAAACGACTGGAACGATCCCTCCGCAGAAGCCCAGGCTGCCCAGGCCCTGATTGACAGCGGCTGTGATGTGATAGGTCAGCATTGTGACAGCACCGCTCCTATGACAACGGCTGAGGCAAACGGCGTTTGGGGTGTGGGATATAACTCCGATATGATTGAAGCTGCCCCCAATGCGGTACTCACCTCCGCTGTCTGGGATTGGAGCAGATATCTCATCTTTGCGGTTCAGTCCGTTATTGACGGTACCCCCATTCCCACTGACTGGAGCGGCGGTATTAAGGACGGAGTGTGTGACGTTTCCGCGCTCAACGAAACTACCATAGCCGAGGGCACCGCCGAGGCCATAGACGCAGCGAGAGAAAAGATAGTGTCCGGTGAGCTCCAGATATGGGCCGGTCCTCTCTACGACAACGAGGGCAATGAGGTTGTCAAAGCCGGCGAGGTTTTTGTTGAACCCCAGAGTGCACCCAGCTTCAATCACATTTTGAAGGGAATAACCATCTTAGGCTCGTAATTTTAAGCCTTGTGTAAAAAAACGATTCCGTTGCACAGAGTATAAAACTCACGAAACAGTATGAAGTATACACTGCAGGAATAGATAAGCCAATAGAGCTCAGACCCAAACAGGGGGTGCTATAAAATGCGTAATACGCATTTTGTGGCACCCCGTTTTTTGTTATCTTCAACGACTCAAACCTCTAATTCATGCCTGCTCAATGATTCAAAAACAAAAATATGGCAATACTTTGACAGCGTTTTTGAGCTCTTCCATGGGCATACAGGCAGTCAATCAATGTATCCGGAACACACAAAACAGGTTTGTTTTCTCCGTCAAAAAGAACAAATTTCCTCTTTTTGCAAATAGGTTTCGCAAAACGCATTTGTCCAGTGGGCATTAATTCTTGCTTTTATTCCATATATAATATATACTGAATTCTCTAAATCTCCCTTCAAAGGAGGCCATTTTGTGTCTGAAGAAAATAACGCCATCAGGCTTGTCAATATCACAAAGAGCTTCGGATCCGTTCTGGCAAACGATAGCATATCACTGGATGTTCGCTACGGAGAGATACTGGCCCTTTTGGGCGAAAACGGTAGTGGAAAGACCACACTGATGAATATTCTGTCCGGCATCTACTATCCGGACAGCGGTACAATCTATGTCAAGGGTCAGGAGGTAAAAATCCCATCCCCCAAGGATGCTTTTAACCTGGGCATCGGTATGATTCACCAGCACTTCAAGCTGGTGGATGTGCTTACTGCCGCCGAAAATATCATCCTTGGCCTGCCGGGCAGCGTAAGGCTAAACCGCAAGGCTATTTCCGCCGAGATCAAAAAAATAAGCTCGCGATACGGCTTTGATATCGAGCCCGAGAAAAAGATCTATAATATGTCAGTCAGTGAAAAGCAAACAGTGGAGATAGTAAAATTACTATACAGGGGAGCGGATATTCTCATTCTGGACGAGCCTACGGCGGTTCTCACCCCCCAGGAAAGCGATAAGCTTTTCGAGGTGCTGAAAAATATGAAAAATGACGGTAAGGCTATCGTCATCATCACCCACAAGCTCAATGAGGTACTGGCTGTTTCCGACAGAGTCTCAATACTCCGCAAGGGCTGTTCCGTTGGCACCGTCAAGACCTCGGAAACAAACCGTCAGGAATTGACGGAACTGATGGTGGGCCACTCCGTCAGCCTGGAAATAGAAAGACCGGAAATCAACACAAAACACGGAGAATACCTGAAAATAGTTGACCTTACCTGTATAGATTCCGACGGGCACAAGGTACTGGACAATATAAATTTTTCTCTTAACGGGGGCGAAATACTGGGCATAGCCGGCATAGCAGGCAGCGGACAGCGGGAGCTGTGCGAGGCGATTGCCGGCCTTTATCCTGTAAAAGGCGGAGCTATTTTGTGCAGAAGCGAAACTCCAAACGGTCCGGTAAATGAAAATATTGTCGGAAAAAGCCCCACCGAGATTATTAAAAAGGGTGTCGCGATGGCCTTTGTGCCGGAGGACAGGCTCGGTATGGGGCTTGTGGCCTCAATGGACATGGTGGAAAATATGATGCTCAAAAGTTATAAGCAGGGCAAAGGGCCGTTTACAGAGCGCAAAAAGCCCCGTCAAATGGCCGAAAGAATGATAAAGGAGCTGGATATTGTCACTCCCGGAGTATCCACTCCCATCAGGCTTCTTTCCGGCGGCAATGTCCAGAAGGTGCTTCTGGGCAGGGAGATTGCCTCCGAGCCCTCCGTATTGCTGGTGGCTTATCCGGTCAGAGGCCTTGACATAAATTCATCGTATACGATTTATAATCTTTTAAATGAACAAAAGAAAAAAGGCGTTGCCATTCTCTTTATTGGCGAGGATTTGGATGTGCTGCTGGAACTCTGCGACCGTATAATGGTGCTTTGCGACGGTAAGGTCAGCGGGATAGTCAACGCCAAGGAAACAACAAAAGAGGAACTGGGCCTTATGATGGTCCACATTGGCGATGAGAAAGGTGGTGAGACAGCTTGAGCAGGTTGTTCCACCACTCTCCCCGGGAAGGCAGAGAGCCTCTTATCCGCATGGTTAAAAGACCACAAATTCCCTGGGCAAAAGCAAACCTGATTCGCGCCGCTGCCCTTCTTGGCGCTCTTTTGGCCGGTGCTCTCATCATATTGCTTCTTGGTCATAATCCCCTGGCGGTTTACGCGGATATGCTGGAGGGTTCCTTTGGCTCAAAGGTCTCCAGGACGGAAACCGTCAAGATAGCAGTTCCCCTTCTGGGAGCTTCCTTATGCGTTGCTCTCGCGTTTAAAATGAAGTTTTGGAACATAGGAGCAGAAGGTCAAATTATGATGGGAGCCATAGCCGCTTCATATTTTGCTCTGTTCCATCATCAGAATATGCCCAGCTGGCTCCTTTTAACGGTAATGTGCCTTGCCGGAATTATTGCCGGCGGTCTTTGGGGCCTTATTCCCGCGGTATTTAACGCCAAGTGGGGAATAAATGAAACCCTGTTTACCCTTATGCTCAATTATATCGCAATCGGCTTTGAGAAGTACCTGCAAAACGGCCCCTGGAAGGAAAATCCCAACGGATTTCCGAAAATCGCAATGTTTGCTGCCGAAGCCAGACTGCCCAGAGTTTTCGGGGTGCATGTGGGTTGGATAATCATGCTGGCACTGGTGGTAATTGTTTTTATATATATGAAAAGGACGAAACAGGGGTATGAGATATCCGTTGTGGGCGAGAGCAAAAACACGGCGCTGTATGCGGGTATGAATGTGAAAAAAATAATAATAAGAACAATGTTCATATCCGGTGCCATTGCGGGCCTTGTTGGTTTTATTCAGGTTTCCGGTGCGGATTTTTCACTGACCGAGTCAACCTCCGGGGGAGTCGGTTTCACTGCCATAACGGTTGCCTGGCTCTCAAAGCTCAACCCAATCATAATGGTATTTGTATCTGCCTTTCTCGCCATACTTCAAAAGGGGTCCAACAGGATTCAAACAGACTTTAAAATACCGGCCTCCGCCGCTTCTGTTTTAACGGGCATAATACTGTTTTTCATGCTGGGATGCGAATTTTTTATAAATTACAGGCTGATATTCAGGGGCAGAAAGGAGAAGCGGAATGGATACAGTAATTAATCTGTTTTGCGCTGCCGTACTGGCGGGTACGCCGCTGCTTTTCGGCACTCTAGGTGAAATTTTAACGGAAAAATCCGGAAACCTCAACCTGGGTGTGGAGGGCATGATGTTTATGGGCGCCATTGCCGGTCTGGCTGGAGCCTACTTCTACGAGCAGATATTCACAGTGCCAAGCGGTATTGTCGCGGCGATAATAGCCGTTGTTTTCTCCTTCCTATGCGGTGTTCTGGGCGCTTTGATATACAGCTTTCTCACTGTGACCCTCAGATCCAATCAAAACGTCACAGGACTTGCCCTGACCATATTCGGAACAGGCTTCGGGAATTTCTTCGGCGATGTTTTAGCCGGCAGGGCTCCCAGTGGATATGCCGCTGTGGGCGCGGAAATAAAGTCTGTTTTTCAGGGCATTAAGATTCCCTTTCTTTCGGATATACCGTATATAGGAAAACTATTCTTCTCGTATAATTTTCTCGTCTATGTGGGAGTGATAATTGCGGTTTTAATGCATTTCTTCCTTAACAAAACCCGGGCCGGGCTGAACCTGCGCGCCGTGGGCGAGGATCCTGCCGCCGCTGATGCCGCCGGAATCAACGTCACCAAATACAAGTACCTGGCCACCTGTATAGGAGGCGGGATTTGCGGTATAGGCGGCATGTATGTTTCCATGGTCATATGTTCCGGGGTATGGGTATTCAACTGTGTGGGGGGCATAGGCTGGATAGCTGTGGCTTTGGTCATATTCGCCACCTGGAGTCCAAGCCGGGCGCTTTTGGGTTCCCTGATCTTCGGCGGTCTTTCCATTATGCGTCTTTATGTGCCCCTGGGCATACCTATTCAGATATATGACATATTCCCCTATCTGGCCACCGTAATTGTCCTTATCGCTACGGGTATTCGCCAGTCAAAGGAGCACTCCATACCAAAGAGCACGGGCCTCAACTATTTCCGGGAAGACAGATGATCGTCTAACAAAAATAACCGGGATATGGACATCCATATCCCGGATTTTTTATTTGTATAATCGCCGGTTTTGCCGCAAATACCAAACACGCCCTGCCTTCCCCCTTTACTCAGTGCATTTAAGGTCCCCCTTTTAGTCATTCCCCACTTTATGGGACCCGGGGTTGAATCTTCGTTCAGCCCGGGTGTATGGACACTGCCAGAGCCAGCTTCCCATAACGAAAGCCCCTGTTGCCGCTATCAATAGAAAAACCCGCAAACCATGTCTTTCTATGCTTTCCCTCTTCAGAACGACTAGGCAAAAACAATTTTTCCCTCAGACATGGATTTGATTATCGCCAGGGATTCTACTCTGATGCCCATGTCCCTCAGCTTTTTTCCACCTTCCTGAAAGCCCTTTTCTATAACTATACCGCAGCCCACCAGCTCCGCTCCCGCCTGTTCCACTATAGACACAAGTCCGAGAGCTGCCTGACCGTTTGCCAGGAAATCATCTATAATCAACACCCTATCACCGGCTGAAATATATTTTTTTGATACAACTATATCGGAGGTGCTGCCATGGGTAAAGGAGTGCACCATTGCCCTGTAAAGGTCGTCCCCTATGTTTGAGGTTTTTGCTTTTTTTGCAAATACCGCCGGGACCTTAAAGTGCTGGGCGGTCACTGCGGCTATTCCTATTCCCGAGGCCTCTATGGTCAGCAGCATGTTTACACCGCTGTCTGAAAAAAGCCTGTAAAACTCCTGTGCGATTTCATTGTAAACCTGCCAGTCCATCCGGTGATTAAGGAAGCTGTCAACCTTCAGTATATCCTCGCCAACTACTTCCCCATGTTCAAGTATCATGTCTTCAAGATATTTCATTATACTCATCCCTGTATTTATTCTATCGCCTGTCCGTTTGTCCACCGGACAAATATGTTTTGCCTGTTTCAGATACTGCCTGAATGATAAATCTGCAGACACACTCTGCAAATCCATTCAGGCATTTATTATGCTTACCTCTCCAAATTTTACGGCAAGCCTCTGGCCGCTTTTGAGAAGAACGGTCAGCGTTCCGTCATCCTCAATGCTTTCAGCCAACCCCTTGATCGGCTTATTATCCCTTGAAAACTCCACGGTCTTCCCCAGGGTAACGCACCTTTTTCTGTACTCCTGCATGTATTCGGACCGTTTTTGTCTTATATTCTCATACATATATAGCACATTGTCAATAAGTTCCGCGGCAAGCCGGTTCCTGTCAACAGGCTGTCCCTGAGCCATGTACAGGGAGCCTGCAGTACTTCTGAGCTCCGCCGGAAAATCAGCCTGTTCGTGATTTACATTGATGCCTATACCAACTATTACATACCGGATCTCACCGCTCTCACCTTCGGCGGACAATTCAGTAAGTATGCCGCAAATTTTTCTCCCCCCCAGCAGCACATCGTTTGTCCACTTGATTTTCGGCTCCTTCTTCGAGTACTCTTCCACAGCCCTGCAAACGGCAACGGCAGTCATGCATGTCAGACCAGCAATATCCTCCACCCTCTCCGGCTTTAAAAGAATACTCATATAAATACCCTTGCCCCGGGTAGAAATAAATTCTCGTCCATATCTCCCGCGCCCCGCGCTCTGATGGTTGGCAATTATAACGGTATTGTCCTCCAGACCCTCCAGTGCCAGCTTTTTCATGGCGTTGTTCGTTGAATCTACACTTTCCATATAGCGGATTTCCGCTGAGGTGTTCTTCATCATGGCTTTTATTTTGACAGCGTCCAATATATCCGGCAGAGCTTTAAGCTTATAGCCCCGATTGGTTTTTGAGCTTATAATATAGCCCTCCTGCCTGAGGAGTTTAACGCTTTTCCATACGGCAGCCCTGGAGATGCCGAGCATATCACTGATTTGCTCTCCTGAAACATATCCGCTGCCGCTGCTTTTAAGAATGTCCAAAATCTTTTGTTTTGACATAATTTTTATCTCCATCCTCTGCAGCATCTAATTCCATGTATACCGGCGGTCTTTTTTGAGTAACGCTTCGCTGTCGTCTTCCTTCCGCCTTGTTTTGCTCAAAAACTCTAAGCGGATATATTTACTATTCCGCATATTTACTATTGCGCTGCCGTTATTTCTATGCTATCCTATTGTAAACTTTTTTTGATGTATTCCGGGTTTACAATCGAGGTGTTCCATGAAAACAAAATATCTTGCTCTGACGGCTCTCTTCGCCGCCCTGACCGCAACGGGAGCCTATATAAAAATCCCCACTCCCCTGGCACCCATAACCCTTCAGGTTTTTTTCGCGCTGGCATCGGGTATGCTGTTGGGCAAAAGATACGGGCCGGTATCCCAGCTCCTCTACGCCCTCTTGGGGCTCATCGGTCTTCCGTTTTTTTCGGGAGGGGGCGGCGTAGGATATATACTGACACCTTCCTTTGGCTTCATTGCGGGCTTTATCGGAATGTCCTGGCTGACAGGCTGTCTGAGCGAAGGCGAAAGGGGCTTTCTTCGACTTTTCGGAGCATGCCTTTCAGGAACATTTCTAATGTACGCCGTGGCAATCCCATACATGTATTTTATATTGAACATCCACCTTGGCAGGGAGCTAAGCCTGGGTTACATATTAAAAACCGGCATGCTTATTTTTCTGCCCGGTGACATATTAAAATGCTTTGCCTGCGCCGTTATCGGTTCAAGACTTCCCATGTCAATCCGTGTTTCCGCGAAAAAAGCGGAAAAAGAGTTCTAGTTCAGGTTCACAACAGATCTCTCATACCAGTCCATTTCCTGGATTTCCATCAGAGTAGGCACATAACCCTCTTCTATGCGCAAGGCTTCCTCATTGTCATATATGGGTCCCTCAAAAGGATTTATCCTGTTTTCCTTTATAAGATCCCTGAAGATATTAAGCAGGCGCCCGGCTACACCGATAACGCTGTCCACCGGATATATATCCATTATTCCCGTGCTCAAGCCCCATCCGAAGTGGATGGGGTTTCCCTCTATATGCCCGTCCAGGAGGCTGGATTTACCAAGTATGGCGTCGCTGAGCACCTTGCTGTAGTATGGTTCCCAGTCATAGGTGGCACCCGCAAGACTTTCCAGGGGCACCCCGCTCTGGGGATGGATTTTATATATCTGGGCATATACGTCGGGAAATGCTTTCCTTTCCAGAGGATTGTCCGGCGAATGGCGGCAAAAAGCCACATCCGCACCGTTTTCCGCAAAGGCTGCTCTTGCCCTGTCAAGCTCATTCCAGTTATTTATCATTTGCAGTGAAAAGTCGAGGACCTTGATACGGGGGTTTATCAATTTCGCTCCAATCGCGAAGGCATTGAGATCATATGTGGGTGAGAGGAGAAGCTTCGACGCACTCATATAACCAATCTTCCCGCTCTCGCTCATAGCCGCGGCCAACACTCCACACAGGAAGGTAAGGTCGTACATCTTAAAGAAAAAGGTGTGAAGGTTTTTCCCTTCACGGGGAGTGTCACAGTTTATCACTATTATATCGGGGTTTTCCAGGGCTAATCTCAGGCTGGCGTCCGACATGGCGGGGCTGGTCGTAAAAATTATATCCGGCTTTTGAGCGGCCAGAGACGCGATTTGCTTGTATCCTTCCCTGGGATCGACAGACACATTATAGAGTCTGTCAATCCTGAGATTATCCCTGTATTTTTTCTCAACCCTGTCGATGGCCCTGGCATGGAAGCGGGTCCAGAGGCTTGTTTCGGGAGTATCCTCAAAGGCTATAGCGGCCTTTATTTTATTTGTGGATCTGAATATTCCCGTCTTCACCTGGAGAAGGGAACCCTCCTTGTCGGTAACCTCAACCTGCTCTCTGTAGCGCTCGCCTGCGGCCACCAGGAACTGTGAATACGCATTTCTTATATTCCTTTTCAGTTCCTTGGCCGGTGTCTTATAAGGAAAGCCAAAAACATTTATATACTCCACCAGCGCATCCCCGGTGGTCAGATTGAGCCCCTTCAGGCCTACTGCCTTATATGCCTCCCGAAATCGCCTGTGAACGCTATTTATGACTGAAGTGATATCTTCCTTTATTTCAGGATGGTTTTTCAGATATTGCTGCGTCTGATTGACCAGCCTGGTAAACCTGCCTTTTGTGCTAAACCACAGATTGTCAAAGAAAAGCCGTTTGTCAAAGTCAAGGAATTCGTAGTATATGGATATCTCCGTATTGCTCTCATCCCGCTCCGGTATCAGGCGTATTACGTTTCCGTATATGGACGCCGCTCCCAAATACTTCAAAATGCTGACCCTTTTATTTCCCTCAAGAACATAGTACCTGTTTATATACTCATAGACGGTTACAGGCTCCCTTATACCCTCTCTGAGCTGGCTTGAATAAACCTTTTGCCATTTTTGCGCAAACTCAGAGTCTTCGGCCAGCAGCGGCATAAAGTTGCCTGCAAAGGAGTTGCTCCTGGCAACGGTCTTTGTTCCGATAATCTTTCGAAGGGGTATTTCGTGAAAACCCAGGTTGATTTCTCCGACGATTACAACTCCCTGAAGTCTGGTGTCCAGAATTGGGAGATAGCCTTTTGTATCCGTATCGGCAAAGTCGGAAACATATTTGCGCGCCAGCTTTCTGGCATTTAAATAAGCAGAGCGGCTGTCCGTTTCCATATATATCAACTCCCCACAAGAAAAGTATGGTATTATTTTATCACTACAAAGAGGGCTTATCAATATAACATGAGCTTTGTCTGAAAATCTTTCCGCAAACACAAAGGGTTAACTTATGAAGACGCGATAAATCGTCAATAATTTTAATAAAAATATTTATTTTGTTTTATTTTGTGATAATATATACCATATGCAAAAAGGTAAAATCTTGCCTCACATCCATAAACAGATAAGGGAGCTGTGCTGTGAAAAGCAATTATGCTATGAAAAGCCAAAATGCTGCGAAGGCCAAAAAAGAGCCCCGAAGAGAAAGGGTAATTCTTCCCAGGAGAGACAGCCGGCCGGAAACGGGACTTACCGCCGAACAAGCAGCAGAGAGGCTGGCCGCCGGGTACGGCAATTATGCTGTGGACGCGCCTACAAAAACCATAGGCCAAATCATCAAGACTAATGTACTTACCTATTTTAACCTGGTCTTCACCATTCTCGCCGTCTGTATAATTGCAGTAGGTTCTCTGCGGGATTTGGTCTTCATGCCCGTGGTCATTGTCAATACACTGATAGGAATAATTCAGGAGATACGGTCAAAAAAGACACTGGACAAGCTCACACTGCTCTCGGAGCCCAGGGCCGATGTGCTCCGGGACGGGAAGGTTATATCGGTACCCTCCAGCGAATTGGTGCTGGACGATGTTGTGATTTTTTCAGCGGGTAAGCAAATATGCGCCGATGCGGATATATTGGAAGGCGAGGTTCAGGTAAATGAGGCCCTTATAACAGGCGAGCCCGATGAAATCACGAAAACAGCGGGAGACGAGCTTCTCTCAGGAAGCTTTATAATTTCGGGCAGCTGCAAAGCCCGCCTTACCCGCGTCGGAGCAGACAGCTTTGCCTCCAGACTGACGCTGGAAGCCAAGAAGATGAAAAAAAGGCACAGATCGGAGATGATGCACTCCCTGACCCGGTTGGTTCAGGTTATAGGCCTTTTGATATTTCCGGTGGGCATTGCCCTTTTTTACAACCAGCATTTCGTTCAGAGCCTGAGTATACGCCAGAGCGTTGTTACAAGCGTGGCAGCCCTTGTGGGCATGATACCCGAGGGGCTCTACCTTCTGACAACCGTCGCTCTTGCCGTCAGCGTTATCCGTCTGGCCCGAAAAAAAACCCTTGTGCATGAGCTGGGATGTATCGAGACTCTGGCCCGTGTCAACGTCCTGTGTGTGGACAAAACAGGTACGATAACCCAGCCAAATATGCTTGTGGAGGACCTGGTTCTGCTGTGTGAGGACAGGTTCAACAGGTCCGATGTGGAAAACATAATATCCGATCATGTATTCAATTTGGGAAGCGATAACGAAACCATGAAGGCACTGGCCCGGCGATTTGGAAACAAATCCATGCGCCAGGCCGAGCGAGTCATCCCCTTTTCCTCCATGACCAAATACAGCTGCGCAATCTATGAGGAGGGTGAAACCTACATCATGGGCGCCCCGGAGGTAATACTGGGCAGTGAATATGAAAAATACAGGGAAATAATAGAACCCTATTCCATGTCGGGATTTAGGGTGCTCCTGCTGGTCATGTATGACGGGCCCATAGAAGACGGTAAGCTCAAAGGTGAAAACGCCATGCCCTTTGCCCTCATATTGTTGTCCAACACAATCAGGGAAAACGCCCGGGAGACCTTTTCGTTTTTTGCCAGGCAGGGAGTTGCCATCAAGGTCATTTCCGGCGACAATCCCATGACAGTATCTCATATCGCCAAAAAAGCCGGGATTGAGGGCGCGGATAACTATGTGGACGCGATGACGCTCAACACGGAGACAAAGATAAAAGCCGCCGCGAAAAAATACACCATATTCGGAAGAGTTACCCCGGAGCAGAAGCGGAAGCTGATAAGAGCTCTGCGAGCCGATGGGAATATCGTTGCCATGACGGGAGACGGCGTTAACGATGTCCTGGCCCTCAAAGATGCCGACTGCAGCATAGCAATGGCCTCAGGAAGCGAGGTGGCCTCCCAGGTGTCCCACCTTGTTCTGCTCGATTCGGATTTTTCCTCAATGCCCAGTGTGGTCATGGAGGGCAGGCGGGTAATTAACAACATACAGCGCTCAGCCGCTCTTTTTTTGGTAAAAAACATCTTCTCATTCACACTGGCAATTATCACAATGCTCTTTCCCATCCCCTATCCGGTCACCCCGGCTCAACTCTCCATGGTCAGCACCCTGACCATAGGCATACCATCCTTCTTTCTGGCTCTTGAGCCCAACACCGCCATTGTTAAGGGGCGATTTTTGAAAAACGTTCTGTTCCGGGCCCTGCCGGGTGGTCTTACCGATGTCATACTTGTTCTTACAGCCATGGCCTTTACTTATGCCTTTGACCTGGAGCTCAGCCAGCTTTCCACAATAAGCGCGATTCTTCTGGCAGTGGTTGGCTTCATGGTATTAATCAGGGTTTGCAGGCCCTTCACAGCCATAAGAAAGGCAGTATGTGTTATGGTGGCTGTCGCCCTTGTTTTCAGTGTCATATTCCTAAGGGATTTGTTTGCCCTGCAGCCTATTGATATACGCGGTGCCCTTGTTCTCGCGGTTTTGGCCGCCCTCTCCTATCCGCTGATGGAGGGCATCGCCAAGCTGCAGGACAGTATTGCCGGTTTTTTCACAAAAAGAAGAAACAGAAAAAAATTACTTGACGGGAGATTTAAACCTTGAGATTCATTATCGCACTTTGGCTGGCCAGGGCAGTTCAGCTTCTGCTCAAAATTCTGGGCAAAAAAGCCACATATTTCGCCGGCAAGGTTGCCATTACCCTCTGTCCCGACTTTCTGGGCCGTATAGGAAAGCCGGATAAAATCATCGGTGTCACCGGCACAAACGGCAAAACCACGGTAAATAATCTTTTAACCGATGCTCTTGAGCGGCTGGGTGTATCCGTTATCAGCAACAGATACGGCTCAAACATAAATGCCGGTATCGCAACTGCCCTTATATCCGGCTCGACGCTGACGGGAAAACCGAAAAAGGAACTGGCCGTGCTGGAGCTGGATGAGCGGAGCGCCAGGCTGATATATCCCTATATAAAGCCGGATTATCTGATAATAACAAACCTTTTCAGAGACTCCATGCGGAGAAACGCCCACCCGGAATACATTTCGGGTTTATTGACAAAACATATTCCCAAAGACACCAAGCTCATAATAAACGCCGATGACCTGCTGGCTGTCAGCACCGCGCCGGAAAATGACAGAGTGTATTTCGGTATTGAAAAGCTCGATGGCGAGCCCCCGGAGCGAAATAGCATCGTGTGTGATATTCAAATCTGTCCGAAATGTGATGCTATGCTTGTATATGATTTCAGGCGCTACAACCATATCGGCAGAGCCCATTGCCCGGACTGCGACTTTGCCTCTCCCCGGCCTGGCTATATGGTGTCCCGGATTGATTTTGAGAACAAAAAGGCAAAAATCACAGAAGGCGAAAATCTCTATGACTATAAGCTCAGTTCAACACTTATCTATAATGTATATAACATTATCGCCGTTATAGCCACATTGAGGCAACTGGGCTATGAGCATGAGGTTATTGCAAGGACCCTGGAGGATGTGCACATAGTCCAATCCCGCTTCAGGCAGGATGTTATAAAGGGCAAAACCCTGTCGGCAATAATGGCAAAGGGGCTCAATGCCGTTGCATGCTCCCGCTCCTTCGACTATGTGGGTACGGAGCCGGGAAAAAAGGCAGTAATCCTCATGCTGGACGATGTATTTGATGAAAAGCACTCCTCAGAGAATATCGCCTGGCTCTATGACGCCGATTTTGAGTTTTTGAATACTCCGGATATAGTCCAGATAATAACCGTCGGTAAGAGGAGCCCGGACAGCCTGCTCAGATTGCTGATAGCCGGAGTGGAAAAGGAAAAAATCACGGCTGTCTCCAGCGAGGCCGAAGCGGTCGATGCGGTGGACCTGCAGTCATGCGACAAGATATATATCCTGTATGAGCTCTACCGGTATGACAGGGCAGTCATGACCAGGGATCGGATAAGCAGGCGCATTGAGGCGGAGACAGAGGAGGCAGGGCAATGAAGCTGGAAATTCTTTATCCGGAAACAGGAAATCTTTTCGGAGACTCTTCAAATGTGAAATATCTCAGGCTATGCCTGCCTGAGGCCGAGGTCATTCAAACAGGCTTAAAGGACGAGCCGTCGTTTATAAAGGATGACATAGATTTCATATACATGGGGCCAATGACCGAAAAGAATCAGGAGAGGGCCATAAAAAAACTGGCGGTATACACGGATGAACTGGCCGAACAAATTGACAAGGGGACTCATTTTCTTTTTACCGGGAACAGCTTTGAAATTCTTGGTAAGTATATAAAGACGGATGAGGGCGAGCTGCCGGCCCTCGGAATACTCGATATGTATTCCGAGCGCAGGATGTCAAAGAGGCACAACAGCCTTTTTCTCGGCGAGTTTAAGGATATGAAGATAACCGCCTTTAACAGCCGTTTCAGTCACACCTACCCCTCTGCCGAGCTGACTGGCTTTGCTAAAGTCCTGCGGGGTGTAGGTCTCAATGAAAGCTGCCCCTATGAGGGGATATGCCGGAACAATTTTATCGGCACCTACCTTTTAGGACCCATTTTGATTTTAAACCCTCATTTCACAGTCCATCTGCTCCGCTCTCTGGGCAGCGACTGCGTGCCCGCCTTTTGGGAGGAGGCATTGGCCGCCTATGAAAAACGACTGGCGGAGTTTCAGGACAGGAAAGTGAGTCTGGACTAATATTTTGTCCGTGGGCAACAAATACTAACTGCATAAATCCTTTAATGCTCTTTGGAGGTTGCGCTATGGACAATAAAAATTTTATCGGAATGGGCCATAACCCAAATCCCAATGTACCCGATATCCCGCTGGGATTCGGTATGGCACTATTTAAAGCACCCGAAGCCCGTCAAAATTTTGAAAACCTCAGTGACGATGAGAAAACCAGGCTGATTGGATATATACAGTCAAATAACGCCACAGGCCAGGATGCAAAACATAAAATAGCAACGGCTGTGGAAAACCTTAAAAAGGGTAATCGTTCTTTTTTCTAAACACAACGGCCCCGAGCCCTACAGGCTTCGGGACCGCTTATTTTTCTGGTTATTTGGCGTATTCTATCGCTCTCGTTTCTCTTAAAAGGTTTACCTTTATCTGACCGGGATATTCCAGCTCGCTTTCAATCCTGTTTGCTATATCCCTTGCCAGTATAATCATTTCATCCTCGCTGACATCCTCCGGCTTGACCATTATCCTGACCTCACGTCCGGCTTGTATCGCATATGAATTAGCGACACCGGGGAATGAATTTGTGAGCTCTTCGAGCCTTTCAAGCCTCTTGATATAGTTTTCAATGTTTTCACGTCTCGCGCCCGGCCTTACGGCGGATATGGCATCAGCCGCCTGAACCAGACACGCAATGAGTGTCCGTGGCTCCACATCTCCGTGGTGAGCCTGTATCGCGTTAATTACATCTTCGCTTTCCTTGTACTTTCTGGCTATATCCACACCTATGCTTACATGGGAACCTTCCATTTCATGGTCCACTGCCTTGCCCAAATCATGCAACAGTCCTGCCCGCTTGGCCAGGGCAATATCCAAACCCAGCTCGCCTGCCAGAAGACCGGCGATATGCGCCACCTCGATGGAGTGATTGAGAACATTCTGTCCGTAGCTTGTCCTGAATTTCAGGCGGCCCAAAAGCTTTATCAGCTCCGGATGCAGTCCGTGAACTCCGGTCTCAAATGTGGCTCTCTCGCCTTCCGCTTTAATAGTGGCATCCACCTCACGGCGTGCTTTCTCTATTGTTTCTTCTATTCTCGCCGGGTGAATTCGCCCATCGAGAATCAGTTTTTCAAGAGTTATTCTGGCAATCTCGCGACGGTAGGGGTCAAAGCTGGATAGTGTTATTGCTTCGGGAGTATCGTCTATAATAAGGTCTACTCCCGTCAAGGTCTCTATTGCTCTTATATTGCGGCCCTCACGACCTATTACACGGCCTTTCATTTCATCGTTGGGTAGGGAAACCACGGAAACAGTGGCCTCGGCAACATGGTCGGCGGCACAGCGCTGTATGGCAAGGGTAATGTATTCTCTGGCCTTCTTGTCGGCCTCTTCCTTATATTTGGCTTCGATTTCCTTGATTTTCATCGCTGCCTGATGGGTTACTTCCGATTCTATATTCTTGATAAGGTATTCTTTGGCCTCTTCAATGGTAAACCCGGAGATTTTCTCGAGCATTTCCAGCTGGCTTCGCTTCAAAAGCTTAATCTCTTCCTGTAAAGCATTGGTTTCGGCTATTTTTTTATTGAGCTGATCCATCTTCTTTTCAAGATTTTCAGTCTTTTTATCAAGATTTTCTTCTTTTTGCTGGAGCCTTCTCTCCTGCTTTTGCAGTTCGGCGCGGCGCTCCCTTACCTCTCGCTCGTACTCGGCTCTGTTTCTGTGGATTTCTTCTTTAGTCTCCAAAAGCGATTCGCGTTTCTTGTTCTCCGCAGCTTTTATCGCTTCATTTATAATCCTTCTTGCCTCTTCTTCGGCACTGGAGATTTCACGCTCGGAAACCTTTTTTCTATATAACATGCCTAAAATAAAGGCAACAACAAACACTATCACCAAGGCGATTGCGCCTATGATAATATACAGTTCATTCATATACGCCGGCATACCTCCTTTTCTTCAGTTATTTTTTATAAAAACAGTAACCGGAAATGAAAATCAGACTCAATAAACCTAAAAAATCATATATAAGTATAGATTTTTTATAAGAAATACTAAAAAAGCTCCCCTAAAGCTCAATAATATTATCGATTAATTGTAAACCATTGTCTATCACCTGTCAAGGATTATACTTTTATATTTTTAACTAATCCTGGAAAATCACGAAAACCGGCCCCTTGCTTGACCTCCTTGATGCCATGGGTCTAGCCTATTGACATTCTCAAATTCATAATATAGAATATAGCGCAGTAAAAATAAAATATGTGCCCTTGTAGCTCAGTGGATAGAGCACTCGCCTCCTAAG
>JAAYOP010000140.1 GCA_012520295.1 Clostridiales bacterium
ATTTGGAATTTTTTATCCTTACTGTTTGATAAAAATAATCCGTGCAAAAACTCATCAGATATTGTAATATTATGAGCCATGGTTCTTCCTCGGTTTGGTATTTGTGTGGGACTATATTTTACCGAGGCGTGAACTTTGGCTCTGCCTTCTTTATTATGCCATTATATGGACCAACCCTTTGAAAGGAATGATTTGTCATGAAAAAAACATACTATTTTCTGCTTCTTGCGGGCCTTTTAGCTATGCTGATTCTATCGGGATGCTCCTCCAAGGGTATCTCTGGCAAGGAAGATGAAGTCCGCATCAGTATCTATGGGCAGGTTACTCCTGCAGATGCTGTCATATCCAAGGAGAAGGACACTTTACTGGTTGATCCCAGGAAGGTGACTTCCTTATTTATTTCTACCCCTGCAAACTCTGATTTAGAATCACTTAAGTATTTTGTCAATCTTAAATATCTCAGGATTGATAACTTTATTGTGAAGGGAAAATACGATACATATGACCTGAGCCCTCTTAAGGACTTGCCTCTGGTTGGCTTAAGTGTTGCAGGCTTTGACGCCGACAGGCCTATATCCATAAAAAGCCTTGAGCCAATAGGCAATATAAAATCCTTGGCCATACTTGACCTGGAAAACTGTCAGATAACAAGTGTAAAAGACCTGGCTGGATTGACAGGACTGAGCAGACTCTTAATAAGGGACGGAAACGACATCAAGATTGAGGATTTGTCAAGCCTGTCCAGTTTAACAAACTTGGGGGAGAATTCTGAGATTATTGAAGAATCCAAGGAGTGGAAATTCGGGCCCTACAGTCTTACCGGCGATGAGCCCCTGCTTGGACTTCTGATTTCCAATGGGAACAGCGAGGCGGAAATCGAAGAGGTAAGGACAGCCATCCTCTCAAATCTAAATGGCTACGGCCAGGCTTCCTCAAAAGAAGATGAGCCTGACAATACGCCTGAGGAAACCACAAAAGAAGGCGAGTCTGACAATATGCCTGAGGAAACCATAAAAAAGGAAGATAAGGCAGACCTTTATTATTTCAAGGAGTACGGCACCTTCAAAATCGCCGAAAATGGTGAAGCCCTTGAAAGCATTTTTCTTGAGGCCTTTGACAATATGGGCAGACCTCTCTGGGATTACTCCTGGGAAAATCTGAGGCCTACGGAGTTGAGCGTGGACTCTGAAACGGTTGTCTATGACGGCAAGATTTATAAGGCAGTTACCGGAACGCTCTACTGTCTTGAGGGTACAAGTGGAAAAATCCTTTGGGAAAACGACAACGATGTGGGAGGCGGAACGGTCATTTATCCATATAAGGATCGCATATACCTGACGAGTTATTATGGCAATATCCTGGCCTGCCTTGATAAGGACACCGGGGCGAAAATCTGGGCTATTGAGGACCAGGACTTATATTGGGGACATGCCATCTTCAGCCGTAATGATGAGATTATAGTAGCATATGGGGACGGGTGGAATTTCTTAAGTGCTCATTATCAAGATGGGCAAATTTTAAATCAATGGTATGGTGATCGCAGTGAGCTCCCGGATGAAAATATAGGCTGGGACAGGGCCAGTGCTTCAAGTGTTTTGGAGGAAAACCTTGCCCGATATGGCGCGATGAATACTATTGATAATAATTCTCAAACTGCTTGGGCCGAAGGGGCAGAGGGCTATGGGATTGATGAGTGGATTCAAATCGAGAGGGACGGGCTTGTGGACATCTATGGTATTTTGATTGAAAACGGTTATCATAAGTCCGGAGAAACCTATTATAACAACGGAAAGCTGAAAAAGTTCAGGCTTGACTTCTCTCAGGACAGGTATATCTACTATGAAGTAGATGAAAACAAAACGGATCCTTACTATATTCGCCTCTTTTTTGACAGGCCGGTTTCTACTGATTTCATCAGGCTGACAATTTTGGACGTTTTTGAGGGCAGTAAATATGAAGATACCTGCATAACGGATATTGTTGCCTATTAACAGGTGATGAAGATTTGTGAACAATAGGGATTTGCCGGGTCCGAGTTTTTGAATTTTTCAGGGCGCACAGTCAATCAATGTATCTGAAAAGGGATTACAAACAGAGCCGAGGCAACTGCGATTGCAGTTGCCTCGGCTCTGTCTTTTCCGCTTTCATCTATGTAATTTTCTGTCCACAGTTTCCGCAAAAGCTCGCATCCCCATCAGCTTCCGTTCCGCAGGAGGGACACAGCTTTGGTTGGCCATTCTCAGAAGCATTGTCAAGGTTTGCTCCGCATTGGACACAGAATTTTGCTCCCTCGTCATTATCAGCTGAGCAATTGGGGCATATAATCCTGTTTTCCGTTTGCACAGTCAGTTGAGCCTCTATCTTCAAGCCACAGCCTATGCAAAACTTTGCCTCCTCAGGATTTGGCGTTCCACAATTTGCACATGCAATCCCGGCTGTGTTTTCCACAGGGGAAGGCTGTTCCATTTTGATTCCGCATGTACTGCAGAAGTTTGTTCCCTCAGGGTTAACGGTGCCGCAGGATTTACATGTGACTTTTCCCGCATTTTGATTTGCTCTGGCAATTTCCTCTATCTCTTCCTCAAGCCGGGCTATCCTCTCATATCCGGCTTTTATCTGTTCCAGCAGACTGTCAATATCCTCATCAAACTGGACTCCGTTTTCGAATTTGCTCCAGCAAAGCTCACCTATTTGCCTTTGCAGCCCAACAATAGCATCCCTTTCAGTCTTTATTTTGCCTCTGATTTTTGTTGTCTCTATCATTCCGCCGGTCTTGTCCCCTACGGATTTTGCAAAGCCTCCGATTTTATCAAGGAAAGCCATATAATCCCCTCCAGATACGTTGATTACACAAATTATAGCATATCGGAATAAGCCATTCAACACATGAATATCCGGCGATCACCGGCTCGCAAGAAAGTCCTGCAATTGCTCCAGCTTCTCGTGGGTAATTAAGGCATCCTTTTCCGTTCCCTTCATCTTTATCAGATAGGTCCATCTTCCATAGGGATATATCTTCGAAATAAAGTTCATGTTTATGATGAATGCTCTGTGGCTGCGAAAGAAGTATGGGGTCGCCAGCTTTTGCTGCAGGTTGTTGAGACTCTCCGATGTACTGTGGGTTTCCTCCGCCGTAACTATGTATGTAAGTTTGTTCTCCCTGTACAGAAGGATTATCTCCTCGACAGGTATAAAAGACATTCTTTCCCTGTTTTTCAGCATCAGAGTTTTAAGCGGAGTTGTTTTTCTTATCATCTTGTTCCTTTGCAGCCGCCTGAGGGTCTGTCTCACCCTGTCCGTTTTAAAAGGCTTTAGCAAATAATCATATGCGTAGACTTCAAAAGCATCCGGCATATATTCGCTGTGGGCGGTGACAAATATCAAAGCCAGCTCCGGCAAATGCTCCACCAACTGCCTGGCAGCTTCCACGCCGGAAAGAACAGGCATCTCCACATCTATAAACACCACATCGGGTCTGAGGTCTATGCAGCGGCGGACTGCTTCTTCGCCGTCCGCCGCCTCACCTATGAACTCTATCCCGTCCATACTTTCCATTATCCTTTTCAATACTAGCCGCATACCCGCATCGTCATCGGCTATAAACACCTTAAGTTTCATGGTCTAACCTCTGATTGTCCGGTAGTACATAGGCCTGCTTGCTCGCTTCGACAGTGGCGGGCCGAGTATTTCAGACAGTATTACCGCATTTCGTACATTTCCGGAGTTAAGCCTTATATTTTTATTTTTATTTTTATTCTTTATTGTTTTTTCTTTTTCTTTAGCAGAGCTCTCAGCGCTCCGGGACCTCCTTGACCTGGCCCGGGTGACCTCATTGCTGAGCTTGCCGATTAAATTCAGAAGCTCCACATAGGGCATTTTTTCATAATCTGTCAACGCCGCCACAAACTCTGAGCGTCCGAGCCAGACAAGCTCCTCGTTCAGCCTTGATATTTCCTCCAGGAGTTCGTCTGTCGGCTTTCCTGGTTTGGCATTTCTTCTCGCTCCGGTCATTTCGATTCACCCGTCAGTTCCGCGGACCGGAATCTTCATCGGTCTCCGCTATAGAGTTTCGCATATTGGTATCGGAAATAATATTCTGCATGTTGTAGTAGTCCATTACCCCCAGCTTACCCTCTCTGAGAGCGGCCGCCATAGCTATGGGTACCTCTGCCTCGGCTTCCACAACCTTAGCGCGCATTTCCTGGACATGTGCTTTCATTTCCTGCTCAAGAGCCACGGCCATCGCGCGTCTTTCCTCAGCTTTTGCCTGGGCAATGCGCTTATCAGCCTCTGCCTGGTCTGTCTGCAGCTGCGCGCCTATATTTCTGCCCACGTCAATATCCGCTATATCTATTGACAGGATTTCAAAAGCCGTACCTGATTCAAGGCCCTTTTCCAGCACTGTTCTGGATATGCTGTCCGGATTTTCCAGCACTTCCTTGTGGTCAGCGGAGCTGCCTATGGTTGTGACAACGCCTTCGCCCACACGGGCTATAATTGTCTGTTCACCCGCTCCGCCGATAAGCCTGTCAATGTTGGCCCGGACGGTAACCTTGGCCTTTGCCTTAAGCTCTATTCCATCCTTTGCTATGGCCGCGACCACCGGCGTTTCAATGACCTTCGGGTTAACGCTCATCTGAACGGCCTCAAGTACATCTCTTCCAGCAAGATCAATTGCCGCGGCTCTCTCAAACCCGAGGGCTATATCCGCCCTCTGTGCCGCTATAAGCGCGTTTACTACCCTGTCCACATTGCCTCCGGCCAAATAATGGGCCTCCAGCTTGTTTATTGGTATATCAAGCCCTGCCTTGGCCGCTTTAATCATGGGGTTTACAATCCTGGCCGGAACAACTCTCCGCAGCCTCATCCCTATGAGCGTGAGAATGCCAATTCTCACATTTGCGGCCAGGGCGCTAATCCAAAGAGCCACAGGAATAAATGAGAAAAACAGCCACAGGAATAAAAGAGCCACCGCAAGTATTACAATCAGTAACCATACTTCCATAACCTATCCTCCTTCATCACTTTTAATAGATATTACTTACACCGCTGAACTTTCTTTCTCTCTGACAACTATCCTGTTTCCCTCAACCTCTATCACCTCAACAACTGAGCCTTTTCGGATAAACTCTCCCCTGGAGACCACATCCAGCCTTACTCCGTCAAAGTCGGCATCACCTACAGGCCTGAGATTCGTTAAAGCCACTCCGGCCTTTCCTATCAGATACTTCATATCCTCGGTTCCGGAAAAGCCCAGTTCTGCACTGGTGGCTTCCTTCAGAGCCACTCCCTTGAGCAGGTACCCCTTTGAGGCAAGGGAGGCAAATACCGCCAGTATGATAATGACAATGACAAACATGGCCGCCGTCATTATAAGCCCCTGTGCAAATGTGTTTGCTGTAACAAATATGCAGGCAACAAGGCTTATAAAACCCAGAATGCCGAACACTCCGAACCCCGGCATATTTATCTCAATAATAAATAGCACTATGCCGAGTACAAAAAAAACCAGTGACAATATTGATATGTTGGATATCAGTTCTGCAATTTCCATATGCCTTCGCCTCCTTTACCTTAACTATAATCCAGAAGCCCAAATATGCAATGAATATCTTCCGAAAAATACATTTATATGCTCCAACTGTCGCATTTGGCTTTTAAAACCTCTCTCCCCGCGGGCAGGGACCTGGGAATACTGCCTTCAAAAGAGGTCAATCCGTCCTTCGAACTCACAGATAATGAGCCTCCGCTTCCGTTTATTATCCTGCGGCATATGGCAAGGCCCATACCCTCTCCTACACCCGCTCTTGTGGTAAAGCCGGCTTCGAATATTTTCTCCCTGAGATCCGGACTTATTACAGGGCCGTTATTGCTTATCTTAAACCTGATAAACTGGAGGTCCTCAAATATCTCTATCGTCAGCTCCCTGACTTCCTCAACTTCCCCGAGCGCATGAATGGAGTTGTCTATTATATTGCCCAAAACCCTGCAAAACTCCCACGCGGAAATGGAAAGCTCAGATAAATCGGAGCGAACATCCATTATCACGTTTATTCCTCTGCTCTCACACATCTGGCGCTTTGCCTGCAAAATGGCGTTGACGGCCGGTATTTTCGTCTTAAGAACACTATTGACCCTTTCAACGCTTTCATATTCCTTTTCAATATATGATTTTGCCTCTTCAAACTCGCCTGTTTCAATGAGACTGTATACCACCTGCAAATTGTTCAGAAAGTCATGCCTTTGGGCTCTGAGCACCATATTAAGTCTGTTTATGTCGGAAAAGGATGCTTCTGTCTGCTCCAACCTCAACCTCATAACGAGCATGGGTTGAACCAATGAGACCGCAACTATGGTTCCGGTCAGAGAAATCAGCAGTAATAGGGGCATCAGATAGAGCTGGCCGCCAAACAGGCGTTGCTTGTTTTCGATAATCTCATACAGTACCAAGGCTATAATACCTAAAAACTGCAATACGTTTATCACAACCATTATGATAAGGGTTTTTTGCATATTCAGCTTTTTGCCCATTATGACCATCCCTTCCAACTTGCCTGATATTATTATACTATGCCTGCTTACAATTTACAATTATTTCACATTGAGTAAGCAGCGTTTTTGAATTGTTCCAGGTACACGTGCAATAGCCAATCAATGTATCTGAAACGGACAAAACAGGTTTGTTTTCCCGTAAAAAAGAGCAAATTTGCTCTTTTTGCATATGGGTTTCGCAAACCGCACTTGTTCAGTGGACATTAATCTATGAATGTCAAGCCGGTGGAGTACAAGGTATGTGTCAAGTAAACGTTGGCAAGTTTCATAACAAGGGAAATTGTTCAGAAAAGCTTGCTGAAATTAATGATGTTAACAAATGAAAGGAACAGTAATCCCCATAATTATTCTTTAATCTGCCG
>JAAYOP010000141.1 GCA_012520295.1 Clostridiales bacterium
ATATTTTAAGGCTGGGAGATTTTATTATGGAAATAATTATAAAAGAAACCTACGCTGAAATGAGCAAGTATGCGGCCGATTTAATCGCAGAGACAATTCGCAATAAACCGGACTGCGTTCTCGGACTTGCCACCGGCAGCACTCCTATCGGCACCTATCAGGAATTGATAAGACTGCATAAAGAAGGGCTCGATTTCTCCAGGGTTAAGACATTCAACCTGGACGAATACCTGGGAGTGGGGATGGATCTGAAAAAACCGTACAGCATGGATCAGAGCTACGCCAGGTTTATGCACGAAGAGCTCCTCAGCCATATAAACATAAAAAAGGAAAACATACATATTCCGGACGGTTTGACAAAGGACCCTGAAAAACTATGCAAAGAATATGAGAAGGAAATTACCAGAGCGGGCGGGATTGACCTTCAGTTACTGGGAATAGGCAGAGACGGTCACTGGGCATTTAATGAACCTGGCTCATCCCTCACGTCAAGGACCAGAGTCGAAGCGCTGACAAAACAGACTCTGGACGACAATTACGAAGCCTTTTATAAAAAGGCCGGAATACCGAGAGAGGAGATGCCCCATTACGCCATAACCATGGGCATTGGCACAATTCTGGAGGCCCGGTGCATTGTAATGCTGGCCAGCGGAACCAAAAAAGCGGATATAATAGCCAAAGCCCTTGAGGGGCCCGTAACCAGCGAAGTCACCGCCTCAGCAATTCAGATATACAGCGGCCGAGCCCATGTGGTTTTGGACAAACAGGCCGCCTCCAAGCTTAAAAGCACGGTGCTGAAATAGCAGCATTGACAAAGCATTATAAGCCGGAGACAGCGAAAAGCTCTCTCCGGCTTATGTATGTATTGGGTTTTTATTTCCTGCCTATACCGCCCGCAATATAAAAAGCGTCCGATGTGGCCTTGTGTATATTTGCCGGTTTTAGGCAATCACCAATCATATGAAATTCCTGAGCGCATCCGGAAAGGGCAATGGCCTCCTCGCTGAGCGGCTCCTGCCCCACCGCATATATGACAGTATCAGCTTCATAAAGCCTTTCGCCCTCAGGTCCCTGTCCCAGTACGCCCTTCTCATTTATCTCCACGGCTTTTGTGGACAGAGCCGTCTTTATTCCCAGCTCCCTTATCTGAATGTCAATAGCAATCCCATGGAGAAAATTGCCCCCATTATTGAGCTCGGCTTCCATTTCCATAATGGTGACCCGGCGGCCGAGCCCTGCCAGGAATATTGCCAGCTCCGTTCCCACAAGTCCTCCGCCCAGTATTATCACGGATTTACCCACAAGCTCAGGATTTATGTACGCTTCTTCGGCACCATATACGTTTTCCCTGTCTATGCCTTTTATATTGGGAACAATCGGGCGTGAGCCCAGAGCGGCAATTACCACATCCGGACCAATTGATTTGACCACTTCCGGAGTGACCTGGGTATTGAGCCTCACATCCACGCCTGTTTTTTTCAGCATTCTTTCCTGGCGTGTGAGATAATCCCTCAGATTCTTTTTAAAGGGCACCTTCTCCTCGCATTTTAAAACTCCGCCCAGGCGTCCGGTCTTTTCGATCAATATAACTTTGTGTCCCCGCTCTGCGGCCGTCAGGGCAGCCTGCATACCGCCTATACCGCCGCCCGCTACAAGCACCGTTTTCTTTTGAGCTGGCTGCGCATCAAATTTGTTCTCAAGCTCTCTTCCTATGACAGGGTTAAAAACGCAGAGAAACTGCTTCCTGGCCATCAGGCTCGTAAAGCATGACAGGCAGCGCATACATTTTATAATCTCATCCTCTCTGCCTGTCCTTGCCTTGTTGGGCAGGTCCGGATCCGCCAGAAGTCCCCGGGCAACCTCAACTATGTCCGCCTGGCCGGAGGCTATTATTTCCTCCATATGCTCAGGATCACTTAGGGCTCCCACTGTGGCAACCGGGGTTTTTATGTGTTTTTTTATCATAGCCGCATATTTCACATTGCACCCGTCCTCCAAAAACATACTGGGATGGGTGATGACAAAGGCATCCCTGACCTCATGGTTTCCAGCAGACACATGAATCAAATCCACCTTGCCGTCCAGGCACTTGGCAATC